>DAIDKD010000188.1 GCA_027451065.1 Bacillaceae bacterium
GAAATTATTTTTAGGGATTCCCCTTCGACAAATGTATGAAAGTTTCTAACATCCGTAAGTAACTTATGATATATTTTTTGATTTGGATACTATCCAACAACCAAAATCCCTAAACTAAAAATAGTCCCCTCAGCATTGCTGAGGGGACTATTTTTAGTTTAGGACAATTATTTTCACAGTTTTTCTACCCCAATTAAGGGCTTGTTGTACTGTTGGTAATAACACATCTATTTTATAACCTTTGATTGCTCCACCAGTATCACCAGCAATAGCTTCTCCGTATCCTTCTACCCAAACTCTTGATCCAAGAGGGATAACGTTAGGGTCTACCGCTATTACTTTCATATTAGGGTTTGCCCAAACATCATACCCTAACGCAGTCTTACCTGTAGTACTTTCGGCAGGTGTGTATGCAGTTGCCGTCACATAGAGGACCTTACCTTCCGCAGATGATTGCTCTTTTTGCGTATTTTCTGCTGTTCCTGATTGACTAGAATTTGTATTATTCTCTTTCACTTCTGTGTTTGATGTTTCTTCTACACTTGGTGTCTCTTCTGCCTTTGACGCCTTTTCTGCCTCAGCTTTCATTTGTAACAACTTTGCTTCTTCTTTCGCGGCAGTCTCTAGTGCTACTATTTTTGCTTCAATTTTTTCTTGCTCTGCTTTTGTTAACTCAATTTTATCATTGATTTCTTCATACTTTGTTTGTATTGCTTTTAACGTATTTTGTTGGCTCACCTCTAATTGAGTCAACTCCGTTTGCTTCTCTTTCAATTGCTGTTGGCGTTGCAGAAGTGTTTGTTCATTTCCTTCAATTTCCGCCATTACTTTTTCCAATTGATCTAAATCTGCCTGTTGACTTTCTAATATATCTTTGTCAGCATCAAAGAGAACAAATACTGAGTATGCTCTTTGCAACATTTCAACAAAATTGTCCGAATTCAGCAAAATGTCTAATAGAACATTATCTTTTGAGTTCTGTTGCATTGCAACAAGACGGTCTTCTATCAAACTTTGTCTTGTATACATACTTTCTTCTAATGCAACAATCTCCTCTTTGTTTTCATTTATCTTCTCTTTCACTTCGTTGATTTGTTCAACTACTTGCCCGATATCTTCTTGAACAGAAGTCATTGAACTTTGTATTTCCTGCAAGCTAGTTTCTGCAGTATCCATTTCTTTTTCAAGTTCTTGTTTTCTCTCCTGCTGTTCTTGTAAAACGCTTAGTTGCTCTGCTGCATCTTCTTCAAGAGATTTAGTGCTTTCTGCTGCAGAGGCAGAAGATGTAAAATAAGTGGAGAGTACAATTACTGCAAGACTCTTCCCAACTATTTTTCTGAAGTTCATTGATAACCTCACCCTTTCTGCCTATTAATATAGCACCTTTTTTTCTAGCAAACATACTAAAAAGCCCTTTGTATCATATTTGTAAGCACTCTGTAATAATAAATTAATATAATAAAGTGATGAAAATTGATAGAGAATCCTAATCTTTAAACTCCTGTTAAAGTTTTATAGTTTTCAAAATATTACAGTCGTGTTAATTCTCTTTTTTCATTTTTTATCAATTGAAACCCCTTTCTTGCACCTCGGAATTTTCAGATAAATTATTTTGTCATATTAACTATAAAAAAGAAATAACACAGTTCCAATCCTCCTAATTTCAATAAAAATGCATCACGACCTATTGTTCTATTAGATTATATCCTTCCCGAGCAAAAAAGAAAAACAGTATTTTTCCAATAATTGCTATAAACAAATAATATTTCTAGTATAAAAAGAAGGCTGTGGAAATGGCGAAAACGCTCATGTTCCACAGCCTTGAAACAAATAATTTTCTTTCAGAGAGTTTCATCTTCTTCTTTTTTTCCATACGTTAAATGATGTTCTAAGCCTTCTACCTGTTCTAGTTCCTTTCTAGAAACTTTCTTAAATACATATAAGGTAGCAACAGCTCCAATAAAAAACAACATGCAAGAAATGACGGCCGGTATATATTCTAATTTATTATCTGGAAAATACAAAAATTCCATCATCTATCATCAACCCCTTTTCAAAAGAAAGGTACACTTCACTTCCGTCTATCCTTAATAGCTACTGTACAACGTGATATGCAAATAAGATTTCCCGTTTCATCTGTTACTTCAATACTCCATACCATTGTTGTTTTTCCTTTATGAATTGGAGTTGCTGTAGCTGTGACAATACCCTCACGCTTAGAACGAAGATGGTTGGCATTTATCTCCAAGCCAAAACACACTTGCTTTTCTAAGTCAATAAAGTGGGCAGTTCCTATACTAGCTACTGTTTCCGCTAAGGCCACAGATGCTCCCCCATGTAAATAACCTAATGGCTGCTTTGTTTTTTCATTTACTTCCATTGTCCCAACAACTTTTTCATCAGAAATCTCCTCTAACCTAATCCCTAATGCATCTAGTAAAGTTTCACTCATTATTTACCCTCTCCCTGTATATTTTTCCAAGATAATCCATAAAATAAGTAAGAAAAGTACAAGCAATGGAGGATTATCTATGAAAAAAGTACTATTTACCTTTTCACTCATTATACATTGTTTTTTATTTCCTTTCTCAATTTACGCACAAGATATTTCTTTTCGAGAGGATAGCAAAATGGAAAAAATACACGTATCGACAAAATTGCTAACGGGAAAAAGCGATACCTTCGAATATCATATACAAATACCTGTCTTTTCACTAAAAGATGAAAAATTACAAAAGAAATTGAATCGCCACCTTGAAAAAGACATTCTTTCATTTAAGAAACAGTTGGAAAAAGACGCTAAAAATGCCAGTCTCCTCGCCAAACAAAACGGATGGGATTTCCGTCCTTATTCAACTACGATTACATACAAGATAACCTATCATAAAAAAGGTGTGCTGAGTTTTATTTTATCCTACTATCAATATACCGGCGGCGCTCATGGAATAGAATCTTGGAATGCTTATAATATTCATTTACGTGATGGTTCAAACATTGAACTTGCAGATTGTTTTCAAAAAGATTCTTCCTATAAGGAAATGATTCAACAAGAAATCATTCGCCAAATAAAACAAAATCCTTCGATATATTTTCCTGATGCAGAACAAAAGGTGTCCGACACAAAAGATTTTCATTTTTATATTGATGACACAGGGTTTGTTGTTTATTTCCCATTGTATGAAATTGCTCCATACGCAAGTGGAATTCCTACCTTCTCTATTCCCTTTACTCTTTGTCAGGAGATGCTAAACTAATTATCCTATAAGAAAAGCGCAAGCGCCTTGTTCAGACCTGACTGGCAAATGTTCTTTCCAATCAAAGTCGCTTTTTGAGCTACGAAGTGATACCTTTAGGTGCTTTGTATTGGGAAGGTTATTTGACACGAGGGTCTAGGCGCTGGAGCTAGACAAACTTATACTTCCTTATACTACTAATAAAAACGGGCAGACCGTGTTCATCGCTACTACAACAGTTTGCGAGTACTTTACATGGTCATACTCTGGTTACATGAGAAGAACCTGAAACCGGTCATGCCCTTTTGCAATGATGATTAGTCTCTCTGTATATATTGCTGCCTAAAAACTTGGACTGCCTCATCCTCATTCAAGGCCTGCAATTTTTCCTCCGTCATTTCTCCTGTCCCTTTTTCAATCACATAAACTGTTATTTTCTTCTTGCCCCACTGCTCATAGACATCCTGTACAGTTTCATAATATAGGTCAATAGAATTTCCTTTAATTGCAGCCCCTTTATCGGCCACTACTCCATATCCATAACCTGGAACCCAAAGAATCGTACCAATTGGAAAAACACTTAAATCTGCCGCAATCGTAGAATACAAATCTCGCTTGACGCGAATACCAGAATAAGTAACACCGTATTCTGGGCTGGCGGGTGTTTTTCCAGTCGACTCCACTCCCGCAGTATAGCCTGTTGCTGTTACTTCTACCGATGGATATTTTGACCAATCTTTTGTATCTAATAATGTTTTCTTTTGTTTTTGCTCAGCACTGCCAATGGTACCAACAAATATTTGTTTTACTATTTTTTCATACCACTCTCCTGCATCTTCTTTATTCAAGCCTGTAATAGATCCAATTGTTGTAACCAATGCAAAATAAAACAAAAGAATCATTCCTAGGCGGACAATAAATTTTCTAATCCTATTATTCACAATGATAACACTCCTTCTCACTATTAACATGGGCAAAAAGGAGTGGTTTTATTCAAAACATTCTATATCCACTTTTACGGAGTAAACGAATTGTAATCCCCGCTAAAATAGCCCCGCACATGCCAGAGGATAAAATAATTATGTCGCTTGCACCAAGGGAGGTAAGGCGAGCACTTAGAGAGGAAAATGCCTCTTGTGGTTGTTGAAAATATGCAGTTATCCCTACCGTATCTATTATGAAAAAACAGACAATTGGATAAAAAATAGCCATTATCCACGTCGCCCTAAGAATCATATTCAACAAAAAACCAATTCCAAAAAATAACACTAGAAAAAGCACTACCGATAGAATCAACACAGGAATGCTTATGATTAATCACACCCTCCATTTTTCTTCTTTTCTTCTATGATAATGTTTCTCCACTCTACCCATGAAAACCTTGCTCTTTCATAAAATGTTTGACCTTCCTTCAAAATGAAGCATCACATATGTAAAAATAGGGGTGTAGGTGGTTAAAGCCACCCACATCCCCTATTTTTACATAATGTTAAACTTCCCTTTTTTCAATAGAAGTTTCGGGCCACCAATTAAATATAAACTGCGGTTATCGATTACTTTTTTCATTACAGATGCTTTCCAACCATAAATATTTCTCCCGTATACAATTCCCATTGCATCCCGATCCCCTAATGAACAAACCGTTCCTTTGTTATCAAAAATAAATTCTTCTAACTTCTCTTCTTTCCGAATCAGAGAGATAAGATTTTTGGAACAGGTAATTGCTTCTTGCATGGAAATTTGCGCTGTGGGAGGATAAGGGCGGTTATTTTCAGGATTCATCACAGCCGCACAATCTCCTACTACAAAAATGTCATCGTAATTTGGTAGACGTAAATCTTTATTTACTATTACACGGCCACGCACTGCTTCAAAACCAGCCTTTTCCATAATAGAGCTTCCACGCACTCCTGCAGCCCATACAACTGTTGCAGCATTGATTTCCTCCTCTTTATCATCTTTGACAACAATAATTCCCTTTTCTGTTCCTTCTTTAATAACTGTTCCAAGACGGAATTCAACACCTTGTTTTTCTAAACATTTCACGGCATAGCTTACTAACTCTGTATCAAACCCTGGTAAAACAACAGGAGCAGCTTCCACACAGATGATTCGTACCTTTTTTCGCTCAATATTGTATTCACGGCACAATTGGGAAATACTATTTACTAGTTCTCCTAAATATTCTATTCCTGTAAAACCGGCTCCACCGACAACAATTGTAATTAATTCCTCTTTCTGCTCACTCGAATACTTAGAAAACATATACTTTACATGATTACGTATCAAACGGGCAGAATGAACATTGCTAATAGAAAAGGCGTGCTCTCTTAATCCCTTAATTCCAAAAGTTTCCGCTTCAAATCCTAAAGCAACAACAAGGTAGTCGTACTCTAACTCAGCTTCTTTTTCTAAAACAACTTTCTTTTCCTCTTTTTTAATATCTATCACTTTATCCTCAATAAAATGAATCTTGCTCGAATCCAACAAATGACGAATTTCAAAACACGCCCGTTCTTCACCTATTGTTCCTGCAGCTACTTCATGAAGCCAAGTGGCCTCGTAATGATAACTGTCTTTATTCACTAATATAATTTCCGCTTCATTTACTTTCATTTTTTTTTGCAGACGAACTGCTGTCATCAGCCCTCCGTAGCCTGCTCCCAATATGACGATTTTTGGCTTTCGCATTTCTCATTCCCCCATTTGTCTAGTTACAGCAGAGAGCTGGGCAAGCCACCTCCGCCTTTATTCTTTTGTGCAGGTTCATACATACTACTTCAATATTCGTCACAAAAATGTAACATTTTCCTTCTCACATCTTATTCTTTTTTTCTTGCGCTTTCAAGAAATTGGACTTACAAAAATACATGCAAAATCTAAACATTTCACTCATAAATATGTTATGATTTTGATTAATGTAATATTTCCTAATTATAGAGAAAGAAGGTAACAGAATGAGCAAAAAAGTGTATGACATCACAATTATCGGCGGAGGCCCCATCGGATTATTCACAGCATTTTACGGTGGCATGAGGCAAGCTTCTGTCAAAATTATCGAAAGTCTTCCCCAACTAGGTGGACAATTGTCAGCTTT
>DAIDKD010000189.1 GCA_027451065.1 Bacillaceae bacterium
AGGTGAGAGTCTTACTGTCCGTTCATGCGAGATAAAGAGTGTATAGGAAAGAAGAGGAGGGTGCGGAATGAAAAAAGCATTAGTAGGAACAGTGTTAGGAGCAACATTTCTATTAGCTGCTTGTGGTGGAAGTGAAGATGCTGTTCAGTACCAAGAAAGAATAGATGAATTAGAAAGTATGGTCATACAGTTAGAAGAAGAAAACCAGCAAATGGCTATGCAATTAGATGATTTAATGATTGAGCAGGATTACGAAATGGAAGATGAAAGTGAAAGATTAGAAGAAGCAGATGATGTTAATGTGGAAGATGCGGATCTACAGTTAGCAGAGGACGAGGATGCTGAGTAAGTGATAATATAATGTAAGAATGTAAAAGAAAAAATGATCCAAGTATCTTTATATGATATTTGGATCATTTTTTTTGAAGAACAATATATCAACGTTTTGTCCAAGTAAGATATTGATGGATTTTACGTGTTTACTGCGGGGATAATTAAAAATGAAGGAAGAAGAATTCAATAGTTTGTTAATATGGAGAACAGTAAGACAAAAAACTTTGATAGGAAAGAATAGAGGAAATTATGAGAAAATACACATTAGAAGAACTAAATTATGATTACTTATGGCGACAATGCCTCATTCAACCCAAAACCAATGTTGAAGATGTGATTGATAGACTGATTGCTATACAGGCACAAGACAAAGAACCACCGTATACGGCGTTATACTCGCGGGTAAAGGATTTCCAAGTATCAGATCTGCTCAATTTACTTGAAGAGAAAAAGGTAGTAAAAGCAACTTCCTTCCGAGGAACAGTTCAAATGATGCGAAGGTCGGATTATTTACATTATCAACCAATTATTCAGGAAAAATTTGTGCAAACACTTGTAAAGAAATTAGGGCAAGAAAAAACAACAGAATTTTTAACGAATGCAAGGCAAGAAATAAAAGGAAAAGGTCCGCTTACTGGTCCACAATTAAGAGAAATGATAAGTAGCTCAGAGTATCCAATTAATCCTGAATATTTAAGGTATCCACTCACGCAAATTCGTGTACCAAGGAAAGATGGAGCGATACATTCTATCAATGATTATTGGTTAACGATTGAGGAACATGTGGGAGAATCCATATCAATGGAAGTGGAAAAAGAATCCTTTGTTTTGCGATATTTAAAAGCTTATGGACCAACTACTGTTGCAGATATTCATGCATTTGTTGGAGTTACTACATTGAAAGAAACATTTCATGAATTGTTGGAAAATGGAATGATTACAGCTTGTACGGATGATAAAAATCGTAAGTTGTTTATGGCAGATGAATTAAAACAAGCAAATACGAAAATACCTGAAATCATACTAGGCGCTTCACTGGATCATCTCACGCTGGGATTGAAGGACAAAAGAAAAATAGTACACAAAGATGCGATGATTGATTTATGGGAGTTGAGTGCTCACCCTGTTATTCTAGTGAATGGTTGGATTTGTGGACATTGGTTTATTCATAAAGATAATTCGATTGAAGTAAAGTGGTTTGTCAATGTAACCAGTGATGTAAAGGAACGAGCATTAGCAGAAGTTGAGAAATACTTTATTTGGCGTAAGGGAGATTTTTAGAGAAATGCCCTCAACTTAAGAAAAGGTAGAAGAAATCCCCCAATATATATAGTTTGGTTTTAATTTTTTCATGCGTTTGTCGTGAAATCTCCCCTTTACATAAAGACGATTACCCTATAAAATGTCTAAAGAGACTAATTGAAAACCTTGATGCGAAAATGGAGGAATAAAAATATATGATAACAGTAAGTAATGTAGGTTTACGATTTGCGGACCGTAAATTATTTGAAGATGTAAATATCAAGTTTACACCAGGAAACTGCTACGGATTAATCGGTGCAAACGGTGCAGGGAAATCAACTTTCCTAAAAATTTTATCTGGTGAAGTTGAACCGAATACAGGTGATGTTCATATTACGCCAGGGGAGCGTCTTGCTGTGCTGAAGCAGGATCATTTTGCTTATGAAGAGTTTGAAGTATTGCAAACTGTCATTATGGGACATGAACGCCTATACCAAGTGATGCAAGAGAAAGATGCTATCTACATGAAGGAAGATTTCAGTGATGAAGATGGTATCAAAGCAGCTGAGCTGGAAGGTGAATTTGCTGAGATGAACGGTTGGGAAGCTGAATCAGAAGCTGCGGTCCTTTTAAAAGGGTTAGGAATTGAAGAAAATCTCCACTATAAGAAAATGTCTGAGCTAACTGGTGGCGAAAAAGTGAAAGTGCTACTAGCACAAACTTTATTTGGACAACCGGATATTTTATTACTAGACGAGCCAACAAATGGTTTGGATTTAAAAGCAGTAACTTGGCTGGAAAACTTCTTACTAAATTTTGACAATACTGTTATCGTTATTTCCCATGACCGTCACTTTTTAAACACAGTGTGTACGCATATTGCTGATGTTGATTTTGGGAAAATTAAATTATTCGTTGGTAACTATGATTTTTGGTATGAGTCAAGCCAATTGGTATTGAAATTAATGTCAGACCAAAATAAGAAAAATGAAGAAAAGGCAAAGGAATTAAAAGAATTTATTGCACGCTTTAGTTCTAATAAGTCCAAAGCACGTCAAGCCACTTCTCGTAAAAAATTGCTTGAGAAAATTAGTTTAGAGGATATCGAACCGTCCTCACGTCGTTATCCATTTGTTGGTTTCACACCGGAGCGTGAAGCGGGAAATGACTTACTTCGTGTAGAAGGAATTTCAAAAACAATTGATGGTGAAAAAATACTAGATAATATCACCTTTACTATTAACAAAGGAGACAAAGTTGCTTTGGTTGGTAAAAATGATATTGCTATGACAACTTTAATGAAAATTCTTATGGGAGAAATGGAGCCGGATAGCGGTACATTTAAATGGGGTGTCACAACATCGCAATCGTATTTTCCAAAAGATAACAGTGAATTCTTTGAAAATAGTGACTTGAACTTAATTGAATGGTTACGCCAATATTCCCCTGAAGATGAGACAGAATCATTCTTACGTGGATTTTTAGGACGTATGTTGTTCTCTGGTGAAGAAGTAATGAAAAAAGCAAAAGTACTTTCTGGAGGAGAGAAGGTACGTTGTATGCTATCAAAGATGATGCTGAGCGGGTCGAATGTATTATTGCTTGATGACCCAACAAACCATCTTGACTTAGAGTCTATTACGGCACTGAATAATGGCTTAATCAGCTTTAAAGGAACCATCTTGTTTACTTCTCATGACCATGAGTTTTTACAAACAATCGCCAACCGTATTATTGAAGTTACACCAAATGGTGTTGTTGATAAAGAAACAACTTATGATGAATTTATAGAAGATAAAGCTGTACAGGAAAGAGTAGCACAGTTGTATCAATCGTGAATGACTTATGACTGAAGTCACGGGGGTTTACGGCTAAATCATAAAAAAACATGCCCTCCAGCATAATACTGGAAGGCATGTTTTTTTATGATTGGTGAGAATAGTGTCTGCTTTTTCGCATCTCGTCTTCCAAAATATATTTATGAATAGCATAGGCTACACCATCTTCTTCATTTGTTAAAGTAGTGACATCGCAAAGTTCTTTCACTTCTTCTTCAGCATTACCCATAGCTATGGAAAGTCCGGCTACCTGCATCATAGAAGCATCGTTCAAGTTATCTCCAATAGCTACAGTATCTTCAATTGGGATATTGTAATAATTAGCCATTTCCATCACAGCATTACCTTTATGACCATTCAAGCCTGTAATTTCAACATTATCAGGACTAGAAGAAGTAATCGTTAGTTCATCGAGTCCTTCAATCGAATGAAGCAAGTCCTCTTTTTTTTCAGGATGCGGTGTAAAGATAAAAAATTTATAAATTTCTAACCCTTCTATACAACGTAACTCATCAAAAGAGCGGACGGAAGTAGAAGGCACTTTTTTTCGATAAGACAGTATATGCTTAATAGGAAGAGGAGGAAGAGCTATTTTAGGTGCGGTAAGATATGCTTTTATCGCTTTTCTAAAAAAGCTTCCTTCTTTAAAGACCCCTTTATTGGTATAAATTTGAAAAGGCAGTTTTTCTGTTTCTAAATAGTGAAACACAGAAGCTGCGGATTCTAAGTTCATGGCAGAACAATGAATCTTTTGCTCATCTGCATATACAATTGAGCCATTGCTTCCAGCGAATGGAAGTGACAATTCATATTTTTCCAAAAAGGAAAGAACATCTTCATGACTGCGCCCAGAGCAAAGCATGATAACATGTCCTTTTGCAGTAGCCTCTTTAATGGCTTGAATATTTTCTGTAGAAATAGTTTTTTTATTTGATAGCAACGTACCGTCCATATCAATTGCAATTAACTTTATTTTCATCACCTTCTTCTTAGAACATCTGAATTATATTGTACACGAAAAAGTGAAGAAAATATATAGGGACAACATATGAAACTTTCAGCAGTGGATGTTTTTCTTAATCATCTGTCTTATCTATTTTCGAAAAAGCTTTCGGCAACAGTTTGATAAGTTCAGAGATGCTGGCTGTATAATTGTTTTTATATTTTTTTGTATAAAGATTACCAGTCATGCCATGAAGATATACAGCATTTACCAGTGCTTCTGTCACATCTTCATGTTGTGGGAGAAGGCCGAGAAGCATACCTGTTAGCATATCACCAGTTCCTCCTCTGGCCAATACTTCATTCCCTGTTGTATTCACATATTGGTTCCCAGTTGGTGTTGTGATTAATGTGTTTGGTCCTTTTAAAATAATATAAACACCATATTTTGTCGCAAAATCATAGCTCACTTGGAAACGATTTTGCTGTACGGTTTCCAACGGCTCCTTTATCAAGCGAGCCATCTCCATTTCATGAGGAGTAAGAACAACAGTTTTGGAAATTCTTTTTTTCAACCATGACATATCATTGGCAAGGTGGAATAACCCATCTGCATCAATAATCAGTGGTTTGTCAACGGATAATAAAGGACTTAGATAGTCATAGGCTTGTCTTCCTAAGCCACAACCAATAGCAATCACATTTGGATAGTCGAAATCAAGGATGGAAATGTTCTTCACATAGCCGTCTCCATCTACTTTTGCCTTTTGATACATAGCTTCTACTACGTGACTAGCAATGGCAGATTGAACTTTCGGAGCAGTTGCTACTGACAGTAATCCTAATCCTGATTTAATAGCAGCAGAAGAGGCGATAACAGCAGCGCCCGGCATACGATGGGAACCCGCAATTAATAAACCTTTCCCATAATCTCCTTTATGGGTGTTCGGTAACCTCTTTGGAAGATGTATCTCATTCACAATGGATAGCAGATTAGATGTAATTGGGATACCGATATCAAGCACCCGAATGGCACCGTAGTAGCTCTGGCTTGGTTTTAAGCCTGCAGAAAGCTTCAAACATTGAATAATGAAAGTATAGTCTGCTTTGACAGCAGTGCTGACAAAAGGCTCATTGCAGCTGACACCACTTGGAATATCAATACTGATGACACACGCTTGAGATTGATTGATTTTCGTGAAAATTTCTTTATAAAAATCATTAGGCTCTCCTCTAAATCCGATTCCAAAAATCCCTTCAACAATAAAGTCAGCGTCAAAAATTTGCTCTTTTTGATAGATTGTGTACGTTGAACCGAATGCCTCCTCGAAAGTCCCTAATTTTTCTTTAGCAATAGGAGATTTAGGCTCCTCAACAAGACATAATTGTACTTGGTAATTGTCTTTTTTTAATAGGTGTGATAGGACAATTGCATCGCCACCGTTATTGCCATTACCTGCAATTACTAGAATTTTTGCATCTTGGTGAATGAGTGGCAACAATTCTTCATAAATTTTGGTAGCGGCATTGTCCATTAAAATGCTAGGGTCTGTATTACATTGCTTTTCCATAAAGTACATGTTTTCCCGTGTGATGTACATAAAAATCATCTCCCTTTGAAAAATCTTTGATATATAAGGATTTCTTTTATTTTACAAAATAATCTGTGTTTTTCCTAATAATTATATTGGTTGAATTATCTTACTGAGGAGGATGACTCTTCCTTCTCGTTTTTGTAGGAAGATTTTCTATATTGCAAAGCGGATTGCAGCAAAGCGTGATGGTAGAACCAAAATCTAGCAAAATCAACTGTTATCTCAAACATTTCAAAGGAAAGTACATATTTTAATATAGAGGGTGAGGTGATAAATATGGGCTGTGATCGGCGGGATAGAGACAGAGATATTTTTGTATGTCGGAGAGTGCGACGTAACAGAGGATACGATTGGGGATATGATAACAACTATGAT
>DAIDKD010000190.1 GCA_027451065.1 Bacillaceae bacterium
ATGAAGCGACTTTGATTGGAAAGAACATTTGCCAGTTGGGTCTGAGCAAGGCGCTTACGCTTTTCTTATACTGCAAAACAATTTAAATACGGAGGGTTATTTTCTTATGTCAAAGTCTTCATACCCAGATCATCATTTAAAGGTGTTCACATTAAACTCAAATCCAGAGCTTGCCCAGGAAATTGCACAGTCTGTTGGGGTAAAGCTTGGAGAATGCTCGGTAAAACGATTCAGCGATGGAGAAGTTCAAATTAATATTGAAGAAAGTGTCCGTGGTTGTGATGTTTTTGTCATTCAATCCACTTGTTTTCCAGTAAATGAGCACATTATGGAGCTTGCGATTATGATTGATGCTTTGAAACGTGCATCTGCAAAAACAATTAATATTGTTATTCCATATTATGGATATGCTCGCCAAGACCGCAAAGCTCGTCCACGTGAGCCGATTACAGCAAAATTAATTGCCAATTTCCTAGAAGTCGCTGGTGCTACACGAGTAATCGCGTTAGATTTGCATGCTACCCAGCTACAAGGATTCTTCGATATTCCAATTGATCATTTACAAGCAGAGCCACTCTTATCTAAGTATTTTGATGAAAAAGGCCTGGATGATATTGTAATTGTATCCCCTGACCATGGTGGTGTGACGAGAGCAAGAAAAATGGCAGATCGTTTAAAAGCACCAATTGCTATTATTGATAAACGACGTCCACGTCCAAATGTATCAGAAGTAATGAATATTGTTGGTAATATCGAAGGAAAAACAGCAATCTTAATTGATGATATGATTGATACAGCAGGAACGATTACATTGGCTGCCGACGCATTAAAAGCGAATGGTGCGAAAGAAGTATATGCTTGCTGCACGCATCCGGTGTTATCAGGACCGGCTATTGACAGAATCGAAAACTCAGCAATTAAAGAGCTTGTTGTAACAAACACAATTCCTTTATCAGAAGGGAAAAAGATAGATAAAATTAAACAATTGTCTGTGGCAGCGTTGTTGGCAGAAGGAATTGTCCGTGTTTTTGAAGAAAAATCTGTAAGTGTGTTATTCCAATAGTTAGTAAAGGAAGGGGCGGAGCCTCTTCCTTTACTAACTATTGTCAGTTTTTCTAAAGTATGTCTAGCTTCGGCGCATATTCAAAGCGCTTGCGCTTTTCTTAAAAGAGAAGAAAGTATAATAAGTTTGTCCAGCTCTAGCGCCTAGCCCCTACGCATCAAATAACCTTCCCACCGTAAAGGCAAAAAGCGCCTTTAGGTGTGAAGAACATTTGCTGGTTGGGTCTGAACAAGGTGCTTGCGCTTTTCTTAATATGTTATAAAGAAAGAAGGAACATTGATGAAGTTATTAATCGGTTTGGGTAACCCAGGGAGACAATATGAAAAGACGAGGCATAATATTGGATTTATGGTGATTGATGAACTGGCAGACAGGTGGGGAATTGCTATGAATAAAGAGAAATTCCGTGGTTTGTTTGGCAGCGGAGTAGTTCATGGTGAGAAGGTGTATCTTTTAAAGCCGATGACATATATGAATTTATCTGGTGAGTGTATTCGTCCTTTTATGGATTATTTTGATATCCCTTTAGAAGATATTGTAGTGATATACGATGACTTGGATTTGGTTGTTGGAAAATTACGTCTTCGTCAAAAAGGAAGTGCTGGTGGACACAACGGTATCAAGTCAATGATTTCCCATTTAGGAACGCAGGAATTTAACCGCATTCGTTTCGGAATAGCTAGACCTTGGGCAGGAAAAACGGTGATTGATCATGTACTGGGAAATTTTACAGAGGAAGAAATGTCGGCTGTAGAAAGTGGAATTATTGCAGCAAGTGAGGCCTGTGAAAAAGGCCTATCAAATTCTTTTTTAGAAGTGATGAATATGTTTAACAGAAAGTAAAATATGGTACAATGATGATGCATATCTTTTCAATAAAGAGGTCATAATATGAGATAGTATTGTCCAGCTCCAGCACCTAGTTCACTGTGGAAAAGAGATACGAAATGATGCGTTTATGATAAACTTTTATTCCCTTCACGAGCTGACCAAGGTGCCTACGCTTTTTCTTTAGGAGGGTATGGTCATGGGTATTCAATATTATTGTCGCCATTGTGGTGATAAGTTGGGGGAAGTAGGCTTTGAACATTATGGTCGCATTCAAGCTACTCTCGTTGAGTTAACAGAGGAAGAGAGACTATTTTTTTTATACAAGGATAATAAAGTAGTCAATGTGATTACGATTTGTGAAAGCTGCCAGAATACATTAGAGGAGAACCCTCATTATTATCAATATGATACGTTTTTACAATAACCAGGGTGTATGAAAAGGGGGAAAATCACCCTTTTCATACACCCTACCGAAAGAGTCAACTGCAGTGTAGCTGTGACATCAAGTTTTTCTAAGTTGACTCTTTCTCATTCATAGGGAATGACGCGACTTTTCGTTGAACCCTGTAAATAGTAGACAATCATGGTGAAACCAATATAGAGGTTTCATCCGATTGTCTGTCTACGTATTTTCAAATATATTACAAAGAGAGGAGAGGTGTTGGCGATGAGTTTGCTGAAAATTTTTCAGAAAAATACAGATGTCAAATCGATTATCAAAGGAATTAAGTCCAATACAAAAGAACAGCTTGTGACCGGATTAGTCGGATCGGCAAGAGTGTTGATGCTAGCATCTTTATATAAAGAAACAAAACGATCACAAGTTATTGTGACTCATAATTTATTTCAAGCACAAAAAATTTATGAAGATTTAACATCTATTCTTACAGATGAAGATGTGTTGTTATATCCTGCCAATGAATTGATAGCTTCTGAGGTGGGTATGGCCAGTCCAGAATTGAAAGCCCAGAGGATTGAAGTGCTAAACGTATTAGCGAAAGGAGAAAAATGTATTGTTATTGTTCCAGTTGCCGGGTTACGAAGATTTATTTCACCACTGACAAATTGGAAAAATGCTCAAATAACACTGTCTACAGGAGAGGATATTGAAGTTGATGATTTCTTAAAATCTCTTACCTATATGGGATATGAACGGAAAAGTATGGTAGAGGCACCTGGTGAGTTCAGTGTGAGAGGTGGGATTATTGACATTTTTCCCTTAACAGAGGAATTTCCGGTGCGGATAGAATTATTCGATACAGAGATTGACTCTATACGCCTATTTAGCATTGAAGACCAGCGTTCACAAGATAAGGTGGAAACCATTTCTTTTGGACCGGCAACTGAGTATTTATTGTCACCTGAAGAAATAGCACAAGGTGTAGGAAAGTTGGAAAAAAGTTTAAGTGAAACAGTTAAAAAAATTAATGGTGCCTCCTTAAAAGAAACATTGGTAGAAAATATTCAGTATGAAATAGAACAGTTGAAAAACAACCAGAATATTCCACAGATGTTTAAATATCTGTCCCTGTTCTATGAAAAAGGAGCAACTCTATTAGATTATGTTTCTCCAAATGCAACGGTTATTTTAGACGAGATTTCACGAATTACAGAAACGGCGGAACAATTACAAAAGGAAGAGGGAGAATGGTATACCTCTTTATTAGGCGAAGGTCAAATTGTTCACGGCCTTCAATTCTCTCGTGATGCATTGCCACTTATACAGCGCAGCGACCATCCGATTGTATATGTGAATTTATTTTTACGACATATTGCACATACACACCCACAAAATGTTATTAATCTTTCAACGAAAACGATGCAGGAATTTTATGGACAAATGCAGACGTTTCAGGCAGAGGTTGAAAGGTGGAAAAAGAGTCGCTACAAAATTATTTTGTTGGTCGCAAATGAGGAACGAACAAGAAAATTAGCATCTATTTTGACAGATTATGAGATTGTTTCAACGTATGTAGCGCCGGACGAGACTGCCAGAGTTGGAAAAATATCAATTATGGAAGGGAGTCTGCAAGCTGGATTTGAACTTCCGATGGATAAGGTCGTCGTTGTTACCGAAAAAGAATTATTTAAAAAGCAAGTAAAAAAAGTAAAGAGAAATCAAAAATTATCTAATGCAGAGCGGATTCAAAATTACTCGGAGCTAAAGGTGGGAGACTACGTTGTTCACGTAAACCATGGTATCGGGAAATTTTTTGGGATAGAAACATTGGAAATAAATGGTATTCATAAAGATTACCTACACATTAAGTACCAAGGCGACGACAAATTGTATGTTCCTGTTGAGCAAATCGACCAGGTACAAAAGTATGTTGGTTCTGAAGGGAAAGAGGTAAAAGTATATAAGCTTGGTGGAACAGAGTGGAAGAAAGTAAAGAAAAAAGTTCAAAACTCTGTCCAAGATATTGCCGATGATTTGATTAAGTTGTATGCAGAAAGAGAAGCAGCTAGGGGATATGCATTCTCAGCAGATGGTTTTGAGCAACAAGAATTTGAGTCATCGTTTCCTTATGAGGAAACGGAAGATCAATTACGTTCCATTGCCGAAATTAAGAAGGATATGGAAGCTGAAAAACCGATGGACCGCTTGCTATGCGGGGATGTTGGTTATGGAAAAACAGAAGTAGCTATTCGTGCAGCGTTTAAAGCGGTTATGGATGGAAAACAAGTAGCGATGCTTGTTCCGACGACAATATTAGCTCAGCAGCATTTTGAAACCATGAAAGAACGGATGCAGGATTTTCCGCTGGAAATCGGTTTGCTAAATAGATTTCGAACGAAAAAGCAACAGACGGAAACAATGAAAGGGATAAAAGATGGGACCATTGATATTGTTGTAGGAACCCATCGATTGTTATCGAAAGATATTACCTTTAAAAATCTTGGTTTGCTTGTGATTGATGAAGAGCAACGCTTCGGTGTTACTCATAAAGAAAAAATTAAGCAAAAGAAAGCAAAAATTGATGTACTTACTTTAACAGCAACTCCAATTCCAAGGACATTGCATATGTCTATGTTAGGTGTACGGGACTTGTCTGTTATTGAAACACCTCCGGCAAATCGTTTCCCTGTTCAAACATATGTAGTAGAACAGAACCCTCCCTTAATAAGAGAAGCAATTGAGCGGGAATTAGCAAGGGATGGTCAAGTGTATTTGTTGCATAATCGAGTAGAAAGTATCGAAAGAAGAGCAGAAGAAATTTCCATGCTTGTCCCAGATGCAAAGGTAGCTGTAGCTCATGGAAGAATGAATGAAACAGAATTGGAGTCTATTATTTTAGGATTTCTCGATGGGCAATATGATGTATTGGTAAGTACAACGATTATTGAAACAGGCATAGATATTCCGAACGTAAATACTTTACTTGTTGATGATGCTGATCGAATGGGTCTTTCTCAATTGTATCAGTTACGTGGACGAGTTGGCCGTTCTAATCGGGTAGCTTATGCGTATTTTACGTACCAAAAAGATAAAATACTAACAGAAGTGGCAGAGAAGCGTCTGCAAGCAATGAAAGAATTTACAGAGCTTGGCTCTGGATTCAAAATTGCCATGCGTGATTTATCCATTCGAGGAGCAGGAAATATTTTAGGAGCACAACAACATGGATTTATTGATTCTGTAGGGTTTGACATGTATTCACAAATGTTAAGAGAAGCCATTGAACAGCGAAAATTGACACCAGAGCAAAGAGAAGAAAAAATTGAACTGGAGCTAGATTTAGAAGTCGATGCCTATATTCCAGATGAGTATATTTCTGACAGCAAGCAAAAAGTTGACATGTACAAACAATTTAAAGCACTTGAAACAGTGGAAGAAGTAGAGGTACTGCAAGAAGAGATGATTGATCGCTTTGGTGATTATCCTCAAGAAGTAGGGTACTTATTCCAGATATCTTATATTAAGGCCCTTGCTATCTTAGAACAGGTTCAGTCTATTAAACATAGAAAAATGGAAGCGACAATTTTATTATCAGAAAAAGCAACGAACGTCATTGATGGATCTAAGATTTTTGCTACGACCAATCAACTTGGTAGAATGATTTCTTTAGGAATGGAAGGGAATCATTTGAAAATTGTTGTAAACACGAGAGGAATAGAACCATCTAAATGGCTAACAATCATTGAAAACATTTTAAAAGGCATCGCTAGTGCAAAAAAGGAAAGCGTTAAGTTGTAGTAGATGGTTAAAAAACAACCATCTACTACAACTTAGCAAGAATTGGCAATCTCATATATCCTGTAATACTAAGGGTTTGTAGGATTGCCAATTCTTGCTTTTTCAGCGGAAGTTAAATTTTAGGTCAGTCCTTCTTGTGTATGTAAATTCTTTCATCATCTATGTATAGAACTAACAATGTGAAGAATACTATGGTTAAAGTTGGAGCGTATAAACAAGGAATATT
>DAIDKD010000191.1 GCA_027451065.1 Bacillaceae bacterium
GAGATGACGGCAACATTGCTACATACAATAGAGGTGCAAAAAGTAGATTTGGTCATCAGTGGTTATGTAACGAGGATATATAAACATGGTCAATTCAAAAGGACATACAACAAGCAATACGAGCAGATTCGAAAAATAAATATTGAAGATATGGGTGAAGCGTTCGGTCTTTTATATGAAGATGGGGCGATAGATTCAACTGGGCATAAGCTGTATAAAGCCAATATCATCAACAGGTATCATTTACGCTTCGACACAAAGCGTCCGTTGGAGGAAGGTCTTATTTTTAATATCGAATATTTATATCATTGTGAGAGCATTGCAGTAGATGACAATTGCTTGTACTACGATACAAGAGAAATAGGGAGAGATTCATTATCATCGGGGAGTTTAAGTACGGCAATGATGATATATGACCGAGTGAGAAGCTTTTGTGTCAGCAAAGATATTTGGGATTCATGTCAAGCGAATGTTAGCAATGTGTATGTAAGAAATGTATTAGGTAATCTGGAGTCCGCGGTGAGAAATAATACAACCATGGAGGAAGGTATTTACTTCTTTATCATCAAGCAATCTAAACCGAAAAGAATTTACGAAATATTAGGTAAATTTATGTTGTTGACGAGAAATATGAAAACGCTCAGGAAGTTGGGAGAAGTGAAGCAACAATTAAAAGGAACAAGAGGATACAGTATAAGGCTGGAGAAGCCAGTTATTATCGACAATTATCCCGTTGTTACAACAGATAGAAAAATGTAATCGTAGTCAAAAAATATAGCAAAGGAAGAAGCAATGGAGAAAAGCTTCACTTTATCACATCAGGCTGTGTGAATAGAGCGCTTATTGCCTATTTCACACAGCTGATTTTTTGCGGAGATCAGAAAAGGCTAGTATCTAGGTTCTTACATCAATGAATAGAGCGCCATCCGTTTGTGATTTTTTGTGGAGAAAATCACAAGCCAAAAAGATGTCGTATCGATAAAAATCATGTAGATTATTATCATTCTTAATATTACAAATATTACAAAAATATATCGGCGGAGGGAATTATGGTAGAAACAATTACGTTAAGTGAACTCATGCAAATCCTAAAAAAACATACTGTGCTCATTTTTGTGGTAGTAGTTCTTGCTACCGCTACCAGTGGGGTGTGGACACATTTTTTCATTACTCCCATTTACCAAGTTTCTACTCAATTAATCGTTAGCGGTTCTGGTGATGACCGAGAAAACGATACAAATATTCAAGAAAATATCCAATTAGTGAGTACATACAATGACATTATTGTCAGTCCGGCAATTTTGGACAAGGTGATTGAGCAACTAAATTTACATACCACTGCATCTTATTTGCAAGGACAGATTACCGTAAGCCATGCTAGCAATTCGCAAGTGATTACTTTGACTGTTCAGGGGGAGGAACCTGAACTAGCACGTGATATCGCTAATACGACAGCAAAAGTTTTTCAAGAGAATGTAGGAGATATTATGAATGTAGACAATGTCAGTATTCTTACTAAGGCAGAGGTGCCAGAGAATATGGAGCCCATAAGCCCGAGGTTAACATTGAATATGGCTGTTGCTTTTGTTGTTGGTTTATTGATTGGATGCGGAGTGGCATGCTTACTAGATTACCTGGACAAAACAGTGAAAACAGAACGAGATATTGAGGAATTACTAGAGTTGCCAATCTTAGGTGTTATCCCAACCATAACGAATAACAAAAGTTAGCATACATGTATTGCATCTGCAGAGGAGGGAGTTTATGTTAAAAATCAAAAAGAAGAAAAGTACTTCAGCAGGACTAGAAGGAGGGGTGTTAGTAAAGGAAAATCCTAAATCACCAATTTCAGAGCAATATCGTACGATCCGGACAAATATTGAATATTCCATGGTGGACAAGCAGTTAAAAACATTCATTTGCACATCGGCTAACCCTAGCGAAGGGAAAACGATGACTTTGACGAATCTGGCTGTCACCTTCGCGCAGCAAGGAAAAAGAATTTTGTTTGTTGATGCAGATTTACGAAAGCCTATGTCACATCATCTGTTTCAAGTGAATAATCTTTTTGGATTGACAAGTGTGATTACAAAGAAAAAAACACTAGAAGAAGCTATTGTGTCTACAGGTATTGGAAATTTATTTGTATTGCCATCAGGTCCTGTTCCCCCAAATCCCTCTGAGCTATTAGGTTCAAGGACAATGGAAGAGTTAATCCTCGCGATGACAGATTCTTTTGATTTGGTTCTCTTTGATACACCTCCAGTTTGCGTAGTGACAGATGCTCAACTTCTCGGGCGCTTGTGTGATGGAGCTTTGTTGGTTGTCAGAAGCAACCAAACGGAAAAAGGAGCACTTGTCAAAGCGAAAGTATTATTAGAGCAAGTACATATCAACATTATCGGGGTAATATTGAACGACAAATCAGGGGAAGAGTCGAGTTATTATCACTACTATGCATAGAAACTAAAACGTGGGGGGAAGGCCAGTGGAGGTAGTAGGTCAACCGAAGGAAATCAACGAAGTATATCCTATCACAACTAGATCTACAAGTTCATACATATTGGTTAAGAGAGGAATAGGTATTATTCTTTCTATTCTGGGATTGATTTTAACAATGCCGATTATGCTATTGACGATACTATTCATTGTAATAGAAACCCCTGGAAATCCTTTCTTTGTGCAAGAGAGGGTAGGAAAGAATGGAAAGATATTTAAGGTCATCAAATTACGGTCGATGAGATTGGAAGCAGAGAAGAATGGGGCACAGTGGGCAATGAAGGGTGATTCTCGTGTGACAAAAGTTGGATATTTCATTAGAAAAACGCGAATTGATGAACTTCCACAGCTAATCAATGTATTAGCTGGTGATATGTCGTTGATTGGCCCAAGACCAGAGAGACCGATGTTTACAGAGCAGTTCGAACAAGAAATACCTGGTTTTAAAAATCGTCTGGTGGTGAAACCGGGATTAACAGGTTGGGCTCAAGTGAATGGTGGATATGATATTACGCCAAAAGAGAAGTTGAAGTTGGATGTTTACTATATTAATAATGTTTCACCTTTATTAGATGTCAAAATCATTGTGAAAACAGTTCGAATTGTTTTTACTGGTGAAGGAGCGCGGTAAGGTGATGAAAGTATTGTATTGTATTACCAGGTCTGATTGGGGAGGAGCTCAGGCTCATTTATATGGTTTGGTCAGTGAAGAAATCAAAAAAGGTATTCATTGTGAAGTGATAGTAGGAGAAAAGGGTACTTTATACGACCGTTTGCAAGCATTAGGGATAAAAGTACATCATTTATCAGCTTTGGTACATGCTATTAGTCCACTACAAGATTTCAAAGCTATTACCAGCTTATGCAGGATGATAAAAAAGATAAACCCCGAAGTTGTTCATCTACATTCAACAAAGGCAGGCTGGATTGGAAGGATTTCAAGTTTTTTAGCTGGCAAGAAAACTATCTTCACTGTACATGGGTGGTGCTTTACAGAAGGGCTCTCAAGGAAAAGGAGAATGGTAGGTATCATCATTGAAAAATTACTAGCAAATATTACTGACCGAATTATCTGTGTGTCAGATTATGACAAAAATTTAGCCTTAAAATATCAGGTCGCAGATTCTTCCAAAATGATTACTATTTACAATGGAGTGGACGTGCAAAAGAAGTCCTTAGAATCATCATTGATACGTGATACTTCACGGGTAAACGTGATGATGGTGGCAAGATTTTCCGAACCAAAAGATCAAGAAACGTTGATTCGGGCACTTCAGTATTTAGATGAACATATCCATATGTATTTCGTTGGAGATGGACCTAAGTTAGCATCTGTCAAAAAAATGGTACAAAAAATGAATGTAGAGAATAGAGTTTATTTTTTAGGCCAGCAGGATGATGTGCAGTCTTTGTTGTATTTCGCCGATATATTTGTACTGAGTTCGAAATATGAGGCACTGCCTATTAGCATCATTGAAGCGATGAAAGTAGGATTGCCGGTTATCGCAACCAATGTAGGCGGAGTGAAAGAATTGGTCATTCATGGAAGTAACGGTTTTCTTTTTGCGGTACAGGATGCAGAAGATTTAGCGGTAAGAATAGCACAGCTTGCTGAGGATATAGAGTTACGAAAACGGATGGGACTGAAAAGCAAACATTGTTTTCAAGCGAATTTTACATTAGATAAATGTATAGAGGAAACAAACAAAGTGTATCAAGAATTTGCATGATATTTCTCGTGAAAAACGGGGTGGTTACATGGAGCACACATTGAAACATGATAATACAATTTTATATTTTTTGTTCATAACATTAGGAATATTCTTAAATATGCAAAAGGATATGTTTGGTTACAATTTTTCTTTCGCTGATGTTGCAACCGTTTGTGTGATGATGCTATTTCTTGTTTCTGGAAATTTAATAATAGAAGTGAAAACACTGCTTTTCTTTCTCGTGTTGCTCATGGTTAGCCTAGTGGTAGGAACGTTCTATATTCCCGAGAAATATGATTTTGCAATTTCAGGTAAACCTTACATTTCTGATTATTTGAAGGTACTATCGTCTTTTATATATTTTACTTTAGGTATGAATATTGTGATGCGAAAAAAAGAGGAATACGTGCTGAAAGGTTATGTTTTTATGGCAGTTATCCTGGCAATCATCAGTATTTTTGCTTCCGTTTTCCGAGTTTCCATACTTCAGATTGAATTTTTCTTTTTCGATGACCGTTTTATTGGCTTGCTAAATGATCCTAATTATTTTGCAGTGGCTCAGTGTGGTTGTTTAGCTTTGTTATTATTTGATGAAAACTTAAAGAGGGAGAAAAAGGGAATTGTCAGCTTTATTGTGGTGATTTCCATTCTCCTTTCCGCTTCTAAAACAGGATTTATTACGATGATTAGTATTTTATTGCTATTTGCCGTACTGCAAGGAAATAAATTGAAAAGGAATGCTGTTGCCCCGCTAGTTTTTGGTTCTGCCTTCTTCATCAGTATGGTGTGGATATATTCTGAAAAAGTAATGGCATTTTATCTGTATCTGTTAGAAGAGTACCCAGTACTGAATCGTATTGCGGTGTTGTTTTCTGATGGTAGTGCCGCTATTTCAGCAGGGGGATCTAGTAGGCAGATGGTTTGGGAAGGCGGTTTATCTGTCATAAGGGAGAATTCTATTTTAGGGGTAGGGATTGGTAGATATATACAAGTAGTAGAAGAGATTTCAGGAATAGATTTCCTGGCTCATAATACATACCTTCAAATTATCTCCGAATGGGGATTGATTCTTGGAATTATCTTATTTCTCACTTGCTTTTATGTTTGTATCTTCAATTTTTTACGTGGGGATAGAAGACTAGCTGTATTTTTCTTTGCCTGGCTAATAGGTTCCTTATCAATTTCTTTCAATAATTCAAGAATATTTTGGATTACTCTTGGCTTTTTATTTGCGATTACTTTTATGAATACAAAGGAAGGGCAGGTATCAAAGAGAGAGTTAGTTCATTCATGAGTTGTGATAGGACTTTTCGAACCATCTTCTATGAGAGGAGCACCTTATAATGCATCCGGATGAAAAGCTTGTTTCTGTAATTATGGGAACATATAACGGCGAAAAAATGATAGGAGGGGCAATTGAATCGATTTTACAGCAAACATATAAAAAGATGGAACTAATTATCTGCGATGATTGCTCTACTGACAGGACAAGAGATGTGATTCAAAGCTATAAAAAGAGGGATCACAGAATCGTTTTCCTTTCTAATGAACAGAATCTAGGTCTTGCAGAAACGCTAAATAAATGTATTCAAGTGGCTAATGGTGATTATATTGCCAGGATGGACGATGATGATATTTCTCACTCTGACAGAATCGAAAAGCAAGTTGCGTACCTATTAAGACATCATGAATATGCCTTCATAGGAACGGCCAAGCATAACTATGATGAACAAGGTATTTGGGGAAAATCAATCATGAAAAAAGAGCCAACAGTGAAGGATATTTACAAAGGAAACTCATTTGTCCATCCTACTGTGATGATGAAAAAAGAAATGTTAAATAAAGTTGGAAATTATACAGTTCCCGCTCCTAATAAACGGGGGGAAGATTATGATTTATGGTGTAAATTTTACGCCAATGGATATGTAGGAGCAAATCTTGAAGAAGTGCTATTAGACTATTGCGAGTCAAGGGATTCAGTAATGAGAAGAAAATTCAAATATAGATGGCTACTTTACAAACAAATGCTGTACTGGAGAAAAGAGTTTCGCCTTCCTGCTTATTATGACAT
>DAIDKD010000192.1 GCA_027451065.1 Bacillaceae bacterium
GAAAGAACAAGCATAGAAAGAAAAAAATTGCGTTTTGGCATGTACATACTTCTCCCAAGTCTATAAATATTATCATTAGTATACCATATACTTTTTTCAAAAAAAATGCCCTAAAAAAAACATCGGTACATATTAATTAAATAGTTTCTTGATAAGCATGTCAAGTAAATTTTCTTGAATGTGTTGCAAAATCACCGTAGTTATGATACATTGTATAAGTGTTTTTAAGCGAAGACTTATGAACAAACTATCGTGAAATGAATGATTGACAATTGTTAGGAGGGAATATATATGGCTCGCGTATGTGCAATTACAGGAAGAAAAACACGTTCTGGCAACTCTCGCTCTCATGCGATGAACGCTAACAAGCGTACTTGGGGTGCAAACCTTCAAAAAGTTCGTATCTTAGTAAATGGTAAGCCTAAAAAGGTATACGTTTCTGCTAGAGCTTTGAAATCAGGCAAAGTTCAACGTGTGTAAAAGAAAACTGAGGGGTGAGAAGTGGTCAAAAATCGACCAACTCTCACCCCTCCACTTTCTTTTATAGAACCTTGAGAACTGGCTAAAACCTATTATAGTAAGCCTTGTAAAAAATGGTTATTCATTCAGGATTAGATCCAAAACAGTATTCCTAACGTTCTTCATGGATTTATAAGGATTTTTCTTTTTTACCTACTTCTTAAAAGTATTTAGTACCGCGCGCACAATTCCACCTAGAAACTTCGGCAATTTTATTGTGTAAAATTTCATCGAGCTTCCTCCTACTTACGAATTCTGCTGGCTAATCTTTACTTCTTATCACTATTATTATTCCTTCTTTAAATGAATAAGTACATTTTTCTGAAACTAGCTCATTACTGACACAAAGGGTGCTTCCCCACGTAATATTCTCATCAGTAAGACTATATTTAAATCCAGTTAAATTTATACCTTTCACTTCTCTAGAAAAAGGCAGAAATGAAATATACGGATATTGCTTATTTATATGTAGATGATACTGGCCTGGTGCTTGCACACTTATGATATTATTCTGGTCTATGATACTTATTTCTATATTCGTCGCTATGCTCTTGGTTAGTAATTGAACATTGGCTAACATATGGTCCAATCGCCCACCTGTCGCTCCAAACAAATGAATTTTTTCTACTTTTTGTCCGATTGCCCACGACAATGCCAACTCCATATCTGTTTCATCTTTCTGCGCTGGATATATATTTAAATGTGGAACTTTCTCCTTTATCAATTCCAACTCTGCTTCTGTAACAGAATCAAAATCTCCAAAAGCTTTTTCAGGAATAATCCCTTCTGCTAGCAAATACACAACCCCCCGGTCTACGCCTATCCAAATGACGTCATTTCCATCATAATCCCATAAAGTTGGGATAAGTTCCTTAGGACCCCCAACAACAATATTAATAATCATACTTTATACACCCTCCTTCATCTCACTTGAAAAACTATTATTTTTTTGCCTCGTTTATTCGCATCCCACCACGCGAATAAAAACCATTACTTTAGCTATACTAACTTTGTTACTAACTTATTATCAGGAGGAGATTATCATGCAAAATCCACAAGCCCAAACGAATCACGGCGGTCATGAACTGTTTGATGTCCACGAAGTGTTATCAGGAACAGTTGGTACATTGAATCAGTATATGCTTTTACGCCAGCACGTACAAGATCCAGTGCTACTTGATATTTTAGACCGTCAATATACTTTTATTCAAGAAGAATACAATACAACAGTGGAAAGCTTTAGAACAGGTGAAGACCCTTCAAAACCAACTGGAAGTTATCAAATGACACAAGACAATAACTTTACATATGGTTTACACCCTTCTCAGCCAAAGAAACCTATGCAATCAACAGCTGAAATCAATGACGAATTTATTTCTGGGTGCATGCTGGGAGCTATGAAATCAGGTGCATCCGGGAAAACAATGGCAGCTATTGAAACAACCAACCCCGTCGTCCGCCGTGTTCTTGCTGACTCTATTCCAAATTGTATTGAAATGGCTTATGAATTATCGTTATATCAAAATAAAAAAGGCTATTATCAAGTAGCTCAACTAGCACCGCAAGATATGCAACAGATTTTGAACTCCTATTCTCCAGTTCAGAAATAATCTTCTAGATTATTTCTGAACTGGTCTGTATCAAAGGCAAAAATTTTCGTGACAGACAAGCACTTATAGGATAGTGGGAATTAGCGTATTTTTCCGTAATTCTCACTACCCGTTTGATTGTCTATTCGTGCATATAGTATTTGCCAATTTTTGTTAGTCGGATCTACCCTCGAATAGCTGCGATTGCAGCACCTCTATCGGCTTGATTGTACACAGCAGAACCTGCAACTAACACATTAGCTCCTGCCTCGACGCAAAGCTTTGCTGTTTCAGGATTTACTCCACCATCTACTTCAATTTCCACATCTAATTGACGTTCTCGAATGATGTTTGCAGCTTGTCTAATTTTCGGAAGAACCGAGTGAATAAATTTCTGTCCGCCAAATCCAGGATTTACTGTCATGAATAATATCATGTCAACATCTTCAATGATATGCTCAATCATAGTAACAGGTGTATGGGGATTGAGCACAACCCCTGCTTTTACGCCACATGATTTGATTAATTGAATCGTACGGTGCAAATGAGGACAAGCCTCTACGTGGACTGTAATAATATCTGCTCCCGCTTTTGCAAACTCAGGAATGAATTTGTCTGGATTTTCAATCATCAAATGTACATCAAGAGGCAGCGCTGTATGAGGGCGAATTGCATCTACGATTAATGGACCGATTGTAATATTTGGAACAAAATGGCCATCCATCACATCTACATGGATATAATCTGCTCCCCCACGCTCTACATCTTTAATTTCTTCTCCTAATTTTGCAAAATCTGCTGATAATATAGACGGTGCAATTTTAATCATATGTTTAATACCTCGGCTTTCTGTCTTTGATCTCCTCTACGAAAGATACATAATCATCGTAACGGTACTGCTTTATTTTATCTAATGCCACTGCATCTTTCACAGCACATTTTGGCTCTGCCATATGGGTGCAACCGCGAAACTTACATTGTTGGCTATAGTGGTGAATCTCTGGAAAACAATAGTTCATATCTTCCACTTCCATATCAATAAATTCCAAAGAACTAAATCCCGGCGTATCTGCTACTAGACCGCCTTGAATTTCAATAAGCTCTACATGCCTTGTTGTATGTTTTCCTCGCCCTAAATGTGTGGATATTTCATTTGTTTCTAACCCTAAGCCTGGATGCAAGGTGTTTAGTAAAGTCGATTTCCCAACCCCTGATTGCCCTGCAAAGACTGTTATCTTGTCACGAAGCAACGGATATAACTCTTCTGCACTTTCATCTATTTGCATGGAAGTAATAAAAACATGATAACCAATATTTCGATAATCACCCGCATATTTTTCCATTTGGTCCCGTTCTTCATCAGTCAACAAATCACTTTTACTAATGCAAATAATTGGCTGAATACGGTGAAATTCTATTAAAGTTAAAAACCTATCCAACAAAGTAGGATTGAATTTGGGTTGAACTGCCGAAAATACCAATATCGCTTGGTCTACATTGGCGATAGGCGGTCTCACCAGCTCATTTTTTCTTGTATCTATTTCTAATATGTAACCTTCTTTATCATTTTCAGCCTGATATACTACTTCATCACCTACAAGAGGAGTTATTTTTTTTTTACGAAATATACCTCTTCCACGGCACTGCACTAGCTTGTCCCCATCCGCAACATAATAAAATCCACTTAATGCTTTTACAATTTTGCCCGTTGGCATCCACACACCTCCATGTTTTTTCAAATGTAATCAATGGTTTCTTTTTAGTACACTCATCAAACTAGAGAAAGTCATTTAACCTCTCTCTAGTTTGATGTTGTCGGATATGGAATGGTTTGTTCAGTAATGGTCATTCCATCACGGATAATTTTATATGTGGCCTCTTCTCCATACTCAATTGTCAATGTAATCGTAAAAATTGTTGTTTCGATAATAGACCTTGTATGAGCCGGCTCGTCCATCGTGTGCTCCGCATCATCTATAAATATTTCCACCTCTTGAGCGTCACCAGACTCTGTATTTGTAAAAGGAACTTGTACCCTTATCGTTTCCGTTCTCGGTGGATGCCCCTCGCTTACTACAAGAGCAAGTTCTGTTTCTAAAGCTGTTACTATCGTTCCTTCTTCAGGATTCTGACTGATTATTGTCCCTTTAGGTTCGTCGCTCTCTTCATATTCAACAGTGACATTTTTAAACTTCGATTCCAAATCTTCTATTATCTCTTCATAATTCTGCCCCACATAGTTCTCCATTGTTATTTCTCTTGGACCCATTGATTGATAAATAACAACTGTCGCACCTTCTTGCACACTGGCATTGGCTACTGGATTGGTATTTACAACGTGCCCGTTTTCTATTTCATCATCATAAATAGAACTTGTCTCGCCAATTTCAAATCCTTCCGATGCCAATAACTGCACTGCCTCCTCATATTCCATACCTGAAACATCCGGAACATGAACATCTTGAGGAAAGAAAAAAGATGGAAATACTGTTATAGCTATCATAAAACCTAGAACAACAAGAAAAGTAGCAAGGAAAATCTGCTTTTTCCATTTTCTCTTTTTCTTTGGTACTTTCTCCTGCTTTTCTTTGTGTTCCTCCATCATCGGTGTTTCTTTCTTTTCTTCCAATGACACTTGAATTTGCTGAGGTATTGTATTGCTACCCGTCTCATGAATGATTGTTTCATCAGGTGCCTGTGAAAATTGCTCTGCGACAATTACCGGGAGAACCCTTGTTGCGTCTAAATCCTCTGGTTCATGAAACTTAACCTCATTTATCCTTCCAGGAAGTAAGCACGTTTGAATGTCTTCTTTCAACACATCTGCTGAAGCGTAACGATGCTCCGGATCTTTGGCCATTGCCTTTAAAATAATATTTTCTACACTTTGAGGTATTTCATTATTCCACCTCTTCACCGAAGGAGTTTCACTCTGTAAATGTTTTATTGCAATGGAAACCGGCGATTCACCAGAAAACGGTGGCCTTCCTGTTAGCATTTCAAAAAAGACAATTCCTAAAGAGTAAATATCTGATTTTTTGCTTACTCCTCCACCTCTCGCTTGCTCTGGGGATAAGTAGTGAACAGAACCTAGTACAGAATTGGTTTGGGTTAAAGACGTTCCATTGGTCATTGTTGCAATGCCAAAATCAGTTAATTTCACTTCACCGTCACCACTCATCAGGATATTTTGTGGTTTGATATCACGATGAATAATATCAAAATGATGGGCATGACTAAGGGCAGATGCTAGCTGCTCCATAATCGGCAAAGCTTCAGCGACAGTCAGCGCTCCTTTTTGTTGGATATGTTCTTTCAAAGTAGGTCCTGGCATATATTCCATGACAATATAGCTGGCACCATCCTCTTCTCCAACATCGTATACATTAACAATATTCGGATGGAATAAAGCAGAAATTGAATTTGCTTCTCTCTGAAATCTTTTCACAAATTCTTCATTATTTGTAAAATCTAAGCGAAGCATTTTAATTGCTACATCACGTTCTAAAATCATATCGCGAGCTAAATAAACGTTGGACATTCCACCACCACCAATTAGCTTCTCTACTTGATAGCGGCCACTAAGACGTTTTCCGATAAACACGTTTACCATCACCCACTTTCTTTTTCAGAGACAACATAATCAATTAAAACAATTGTAATATTATCTTCTCCTCCGAAGTCATTTGCTAGTTGTACAAGTGACTTACCTTTTTCTTCAATGGTCATCGTGCTTTTTAAAATCTCTTGCATCGTATCACCATTCACTTTATTAGATAAACCGTCTGAACATAGTAGGAGAATTGCATTTGCTTCGAAATCAATTGACCTTACATCGAATTCTACTTTCTCATCTGTTCCTAAAGCGCGTAACAGCACATTCTTTTTAGGATGTTCCTCTGCAGCTTCTTTAGAAATTTGTCCGAAGCGCAATAATTCATTCACAAGAGAATGATCTTCCGTAATTTGCTTCAGTTCTCCATCTGTAAAAGAATAGCAGCGACTATCTCCAATGTGACCAACGGTAATAAATTCTGATGTACAAATAACTGCTACCAAAGTTGTCCCCATTCCTTCACATTCTGGAGTTTCTTTTGCATAATCGTATATCTGT
>DAIDKD010000193.1 GCA_027451065.1 Bacillaceae bacterium
TTGAAAACCGACAGGGGTGTAACAGCCCGCGGGGGTTCGAATCCCTCTACCTCCTCCATATTGATTTTAATGATTTGCGCATAGAGAAGTTGAGACGAAAAGCTCGTTACAATATGTAGCGGGCTTTTCAGATTGTAAAAAGAGGTGAATAATATGAGTCTGACTGTAAAAACAATGCCGTTACAAGGGAAAACATTTTGTTATATTCAATGTACTAATTGCAAGAAAGATCGGATGCTACAAGTGGTGACTGCTGCACCGAACGTAATTAGTTATGAAAAATATAAAAGATTAATTGGCTGTACTTGCAACCATGTAGAGAAAAAAGTAGTTGTACAAGAAAAAGTAGCTAATCCTACTAAACGAAAAGCAATGACTGCAATGATTCAAGGGAAGGAAATGACAGTAAAAGAACTTGCTGATACATTTAACCTAAGTCAAAGCACTGTTCGCAATCGTATCCGTGCAGGGAAAACAGAAAAAGAAATTATTGCTTCTACAAAGAAAGCATAAGGTGTTTGAAATGAAGAAAATTATCTCTTTGCAAACATTCTAACAAAAGAGGCAACTTAGAAAAGCTGCAAAATCCAGCTTTTCTAAGTTGCCTCTTTCTATTTTGGGAATACGGTGCGATTTTTCGGAAAGTTTCGCTCTATTTTTTATAACGTCCCGCTGTTTGTAAAAAATCACTTATTTGAACAATGATTGGTTCAATAGAAGCTTCATCATTTGTTAAATCGTAGTCATTTATTTTCAAGCGCATAACCGGACAAACATGAAAGTTGTTAATCCACTCCTCATATCTTTGATGCATTTCTTCCCAATACTCAATTGGTGTTTGAATCTCCATGTCACGTCCTCGTTTCTGGATTCGTTCCAGAATGGTATCTAAATTTCCATCTAAGTAGATGAGTAAGTCCGGGTGGGGAAAATATGGTGTTAATACCATAGAATCAAATAGACTTTTATATGTTTCGTAGTCTACTGGATTCATTGTCCCTTTTTCATAATGCATTTTTGTAAAAATACCTGTATCTTCATAAACAGAACGGTCCTGAATAAAGCCACCGCCATATTCAAAAATTCTTTTTTGTTCTTTAAAACGCTCTGCAAGGAAATAAATTTGTAAGTGAAAGCTCCATCGCTCGAAATCACTGTAAAATTTATCTAAATAGGGATTGGTGTCCACCTTCTCCAAAGATGTCCGAAATTGTAAAGCATTGGCCAGTGCATTGGTTAGCGTAGACTTGCCGACACCAACTGTACCAGCAATTGTAATAACTGTATTGTTTGGAATATGATATTTTTCCCGAAGATTCATCGTGCCTCTCCTTTTCTTCTTCACATATAACGACTATTGTAGCATAATTGGGAATGGGTAGGGAATAATTTATTTTAAAATTTAATAATGCCGTAAAGAAAGGTGGAGGAGAGGTGTGGTAATGACCGATGAGGACTACATGCGACTAGCAATAGAAGAAGCGAAAAAAGCGGAGAGTATCGGAGAAGTTCCTATTGGGTCCGTTATTGTCTATCAAGATGAAGTGATTAGCGCAGGCTATAATGTAAGAGAAACAACGCAACGTTCACTAGGACATGCAGAATTATTAGCAATCGATAAGGCATGTGAGAAAATAGGAAGTTGGCGTTTGGAAGATACCACTTTATATGTAACATTAGAACCTTGTCCAATGTGTGCCGGAGCTATTGTACTATCTAGAATAAAGCGAGTTGTTTTTGGAGCAAGTGATCCAAAAGGGGGCTGTGCGGGAACGTTAATGAATTTATTAGATGAAAGCCGATTTAATCATCAAGCGGAAGTTACCAGCGGAGTATTGGAGGAAGAGTGTGGACAATTGCTTACAAATTTTTTCCGGCAACTAAGAGCGAGAAAGAAAAAGAAGTAATAGATTGTGAGAAATATTCCCATCTCCAGTCTATTGCTTTTTTTGAAAAAAGGTTATATACTAAGTTCATGCCGTGCTAGGTGGGGAGGTAGCGGTGCCCTGTACTTGCAATCCGCTCTAGCAAGACTGAATCCCTTCTCGCGGTTCATTTACTGTGGGGTCAGCCATAAGCAAGTGGTGTTGACGCTTGGGTCCTACGCAACGGGAATCTATGAACCCTGTCAGGTCCGGAAGGAAGCAGCAGTAAGTAGAACCTCTCGTGTGCCGTAGGGTAGCCTGAGTCGAGCTAACTACTTATGTAACGCCCATGGTGGTGAATCAACAGAAGGTGCACGGTATACATATGAAAAGCATAAATCCCATCATAGTTGATGGGGTTTTTCTTTATATTTTCAACTAGTGTTCCATTATTTTGAGAATTTTAGCAATTAGGTGAGAAGCAATATGACTTCAATAGTATGATGAAGTGTGTTAGCAAACCGATACATGATATTGAAGAACGGTGCTTCCGCTTTTTCTGATGATGGGTTATAATACAATGAGGGATTATTTTTTTGAAAGGAGTAGAGTGCCACGTGGCTTATCAAGCTTTATACAGACTTTGGCGTCCACAAACATTTCAGGATGTTGTTGGGCAGAAACATATTACGAAAACGTTGCAAAATTCTCTTCTCCAAGAAAAAGTATCTCATGCTTATTTATTTTCAGGACCAAGAGGAACTGGGAAAACTAGTGCAGCAAAGATTTTTGCGAAAGCCATTAACTGTGAGCAAGGTCCTGCATTAGAGCCTTGTAATCAGTGTGTAGCTTGCAAAGGTATTACAGATGGATCTATTTCAGATGTCTTGGAAATTGATGCAGCCTCTAATAATGGCGTAGATGAAATAAGGGAAATTCGAGACAAGGTGAAGTATGCACCTAGCGTTGTTCGCTACAAAGTCTACATTATTGACGAGGTTCATATGTTATCGATAGGAGCTTTTAATGCCTTATTGAAAACATTAGAGGAGCCACCTAAACATGTTATTTTTATTTTAGCGACAACCGAACCTCATAAAATTCCGTTAACTATTATCTCTCGTTGCCAACGATTTGAATTTCATAAAATTGCCAATAAGGAAATTATCGATAGGTTACAAACGGTAGTTACTAATCAAGGAATCAAAGTAGAGGAAGAGGCACAACAGATTATTGCCCGGGCGGCAGATGGCGGAATGCGTGATGCACTAAGTTTATTGGATCAGGCAATATCCTATAGTGATGAATGTGTTACAGTTGATGATGTATTAGCTGTTACAGGTTCCATTGCACAAAAGCATCTACACTCTTTGGTGCAGCATATCTATGAGCGACATGTTGCTGCTGCGCTACAATTAATTGATGAGATGATGAATGATGGGAAAGAACCGTTACGTTTAGTAGAGGATCTTATTTTCTATTATCGTGATATGTTACTTTACCAAACTTCTCCGAAAATGGAAGATATGTTGGAGCGAGTAGTAGTAGACGATACATTTATCCAACTTAGCCAAGGGATTGCTGCGGCATCTATTTATGGAATGATTGGACAGTTAAGTAAAAGCCAACAGGAAATGAAATGGACTAATCACCCAAGAGTATTTTTAGAAGTGGTAATTGTCAAATTATGCCAACAGGCAGAAGTACAGGACTCCGCTGCCGATACATTGGTGCAAAAAATAGAACAATTAGAACAAGAAATTCAGACACTAAAACAAGGTGTACCTGTACAGCAAGTAGTACAGGAAGCGCAAACGCAAGAAAAGCGTCCTGCCAGAAGTAACCGTGGAGCATATAAAGTACCTGTCGGACGGATTCATGAAGTCCTAAAGCAAGCTACCAGAAAAGAGTTAGAAGGATTGAAATCTATCTGGGGTGAGGTTCTTGCAAGATTAAGTCAAAAAAATAGAGCCCATGAGGCACTTTTGCGGAGCACTGAACCGGTAGCGGCGTCTGAGCAGGCTTACGTACTGAGCTTCACATATGAAATCCATTGTAAAATGGTAGTGGATAACCAGGAACTAATTGCTACATTACAATCGCTCTTGCTGGAATTGACAGGTAAAACACTCCAAATGCTAGCACTGCCGAAAGATGAATGGCCAAGTGTGAGAGAGGAATTTTTGAAAAAAGATCCATCTTCACAAGAAGAACAGAAGCAAGAGACAAAGAAAGAAGATGAAGATCTCATCATTAAAGAAGCAATGAAATTAGTCGGGGAAGATTTACTTGAAATAAAAGAATAAATGTCAAAAAAGAACCAGCACCAGAGCTGGTCAAATAAAAAGATATAGGAGGAACAATACTATGCGTGGAATGGGTAATATGGGAAACATGAACAAGATGATGAAACAAATGCAGAAAATGCAAAAAGATATGGCAAAGGCTCAAGAGGAAGTAGCTAACACAATAGTAGAAGGAACAGCTGGTGGTGGAATGGTTACAGTAAAAGCCAACGGTTCAAAGCAAATTTTGGAAGTGACGATTAATGAAGATGTAGTAGATCCAGATGATATAGAAATGTTGCAGGACTTAGTAGTTGCTGCTACAAATGACGCGATGAAGCAAGTTGATGAAGTGTCAGATAAGTTAATGGGTCCATTTACACAAGGGTTAAATGTACCGGGATTATTCTAAGGTAGGAAAATTCCATCGGCTCTCCTGATAGGTTAGCCGATGGAGGTGGACAAGGAGAATACGCATGCATTATCCAGAACCAATTTCAAAGTTAATTGATAGCTTCATGAAACTGCCAGGAATCGGTCCGAAAACGGCCGTTCGTCTGGCTTTTTTTGTATTAGATATGAAGGAAGATACTGTGTTGGATTTCGCCAAGGCGTTAGTGAATGCCAAGAGGGATTTGATGTACTGCTCTGTTTGCGGGCATATTACAGATAAAGATCCATGTTACATTTGTGGTGACAGCCACCGTGACAAGACAACCATTTGTGTTGTACAAGAAACTAAAGATGTTATTGCTATGGAAAAAATGAAAGAATACAACGGACTTTACCATGTTCTTCATGGCGCTATTTCTCCGATGGAAGGAATAGGACCAGAGGATATTAAAGTTCCTGAATTATTAAAAAGACTTCAAGATGAAACAGTACAGGAAATTATTTTGGCAACCAACCCGAATATTGAAGGGGAAGCCACTGCCATGTATATTTCACGCCTTTTAAAACCAGCTGGAATAAAAGTGACGAGAATTGCCCATGGACTTCCAGTAGGGGGAGATTTGGAATATGCAGATGAAGTAACGCTATCAAAAGCGTTGGAAGGTAGACGAGAAGTATAGCAGAAAAGAAGCAATGAATTGTTCAGACGCTGGAGTTAGACAACAAATGGAGGACGCTTATGTTTTTTCGGCGCAAGGGTTATTTAAGAAAAGAATTTGACGAAAAATTTTTGGAAGATCTACAACAACTAAAGAGTCAATGGATGCAACAAAAGGAGCTTGTAGCAAAAAGCTTTGAGGTATCTGAAGCGGCAACTTCTTATTTACATTTAGCAGAAGCAAAATATTTTTACGCAATAAAAGAAGCAAGGCGCCGTAATATAAAAGTATTGAAACAATGAAGTTCTTTCCTCACTTCTTTTACATATAATATGGTACAAGATGTGGGGAAAGGGGAGCATACATGGTTCAAACAACAATTATCTTTATTGCAATATTCATTGCGTTGGGTTTGGTTTTGACAAAAGGAATAAAAAAAACATTTAGTTTTATAGGAAACCTTATAGTGAAGGGGATTATTGGAGTGTTGTTGTTGTATGTATTAAATGTAATTGGTGCCCAAAAAGGAATTCATGTTCCTATCAATGAAGCAACGGCCTCCATATCCGCATTGCTAGGTATCCCAGGAATTATTGCATTAGTTGTGATCCAAACATATTTGGGTCTGTAAGAATAAGGAAGTTTTCTGGGATTGGCGGCTGACTTGCTGTGGTGAAGAAAACTTTCAAGTGTAAGATATGTACAGACTATTCCAATTTCATACAAAATGTGCAAGCTGCTCATTCCTTCACGTTATTGATATTCAACATATTGATAAAAAAATAAAATAGTAGTTGCAAACATGTAGTACGATATGATATAGTTATAAACGTTGATTCGGGAAACAATATTTCACTGATGAAAAAAAGTTGTTGACATGAATCAATGTGAATGATATGATATAAAAGTTGCTTCCGAGCAACGAATAAGTTCTTTGAAAACTAAACAAAACAAGAAACGTCAACGTTAATTCTATATTAAC
>DAIDKD010000194.1 GCA_027451065.1 Bacillaceae bacterium
TTTGTTCCTGTAGAGAAGCCGCCACCTCCGCGTCCACGAAGGCCTGATTTTTTCACAGTGTCAATCACTTCTTCTTGTGTCATTTCTGTTATTGCTTTTCCTAAAGCTTTATATCCGTCAAAGGCTATGTACTCTGCAATCTCCTCTGGATTAATCACACCACAAAGCCTTAAAGTAACCATCTGCTGTCTTTTATAAAAATCTACTTCATCTATCGGAAGAATTTCCCCATCTACAACTGATTCTGGGAACAACAAATCACTGACAACTTCCCCTTTTAATAAATGTTCTTCTGTAATTCTGGCTACGTCACCCACTTTAATATTCGTGTAAAAAGTCCCCCCTGGATAAACGATAACAATTGGACCTGCTTTACATAGCCCAAAACAGCCTGTTCGAACGAGCTTCACTTCATTCACAAGGTGATGTTTTTCCAACTCTTGCTGGAAAGCCTCCTCTATGGTCGTCGAACCTGAAGAAGTACATCCTGTTCCTCTACAGACTAATACGTGAGCACGGTATAAATCATCTGCTCGTTCCCCCAACCTTATTTTTACTTTTTCTAGCGTTGCTTCTCGAACTTCATTCAATCTTTCTAACGATATCATTCAGTCATCACCCCTTTGATAGAATCTCATTCCCCTTTAATATTTTGCCAGAATTTTTGAAATCTCCTTAGCTGTCAAGCGGCCATGTACGTCATGATTTACAGTCAATACAGGTGCAAGTCCACAAGCCCCTAAACAGCGTGTAGCTTCAAGTGAATATTTCCCATCTTCTGATGTATGACCAACCTCAACGTTTACTTCATTTTTTACTTTATCAATAATTTTTTGGGAACCTTTCACATAGCATGCTGTTCCCATGCAAACACCGATAGTATAATCCCCCTTTGGTTCTAAAGTGAAGCGGGAATAAAAAGTCACCACACCATAAATTTCTGCCAGAGGAATGTTGAAAGATTCTGATATTTTCTTTTGCACTTCAAACGGTACGCATCCAAAGATATCTTGACTTTCATGCAATACAAGCATGAGCCTCCCCTTTTTACTCTTGTTTTTCTCCATAACAGTTTCTAAACTTTGAAAATTTTCTTCTGTTAATATCTCTCGTGGCATCGTAATTATCAGTCCTTTCGTCACCAATATATTTCTTATTCGTTCACAACATAATTTACTTTTTCAAAAAATAAAAGTTTTCTACTCTGATTATTTTTCGTAATAATATTCTAATTAGATTATATAAGGAAAATAATTATTATATCAAATTATTCTATCATTATATTTCTAACAAATTTGTCATCTATGTTATACTACTGTCAAGTTAGAAAATGGATGGGGGAATTTTTTATGAACAAAAAGGTTTTTTGGATGACAAAAACTGGTACTTTTATCGGCATGCTAATTGCTTTACAGCTTCTTACAGCACCTTTAGGAAACACGCTTATCACGGGTTCTCTTGTTAATCTCATACTCGTTGTTGCTGTCATGACTGGTGATCTATCATCTGGAATTACGGTTGCGGCGTTGTCTCCTATTTTTGCAAAATTTATCGGCATTGGTCCACTTTGGTCCATTATTCCTTTTATCGTGTTAGGGAACATTGTTTTCGTGCTCATTTGGCATGTTATCGGAAAAAGGAAAATTCAACAAAAATACTTTACTTATGCTTTTGCTGGAGTTAGCGCTGCCATTGCGAAATTTCTCGTTCTATACATAGGTGTCGTTCGAATTTCTGTACCGCTTCTACTGTCACTGCCAGAACCACAAGCTGCTGTAATATCGACAGTTTTTTCTGTCCCTCAACTTATTACAGCGTTAATCGGTGGTGCTTTAGCAATGCTAGTTGTTCCAACAGTAGAACTAGCTACAAAAGCTTCCCCGTATAGAATGAATACTTGATGCACAAGAGACCAGATTGTTTGAAAGGGAAAATTCATCCCTTCACAGACAACCTGGTCTCTCATTTTCATATACAATCTAATCTTGAATAAACTTCTCCAACTTCAAACTTCCCGCTGTTAAAATAACAAGCATAATTAATGCTAAAATCACTATACCAGGAAAGATGTTCCCAAATAACAATGCCTCATTGGCCCAATAAAATGGCGAAAGTTGTGCCAGAATCAATACGACTGTAGGCAATTGAAACACTTCTTTAAATAAGGATACCATTCCTGCAAAAAACAGGACGATTCCAACTAATTGAGATACTTGTACGACCATTGCTTCATTTTTACAAAGTCTCACAATGACAATGGAGATACCTATTGAAATCATACTCATCAATGCAATGGTCACTAATAGAGGGAGCGGGTCCCCTACATCAAAACCGAAAACAAAATCAAAGATCATGAACACGACAAATGTAGCTATCGTTTGTAACAAAAAGTAACTAGCACAAAAGCTCGTAATAATCTTAAAATTACTAGTATTGGTTGTGATAATCCTTTTTAACACATTATTTGACTTTAGTTGAAACAACTTCCCTGCTATCGTACCTGAAGTTAAAAACATATAGTAGATGCTCATTAACACTGGCATCAATTCTGCTACCGTTTCTCTTTCTTCATATCTACTTATTTCTACATCAATGAGTCTCATATCTTCCATTTCTGTAAAATCTATTCCTTGTTGTTGAAACAGTCCTCTTTTTGCTTGTTGCTGCATGAAAGTCATCATTTGATTTTCAAATAATGAAACCACGTCTATTTCTAATTGATAGCTTTCAATGACTGGTATTGTCCCAGCTTGTAATAAATCTGAAAAATTTTCTTGGAGAATATAAAGTGCAATTGCCTCATTATTTTCTAGTTTCGTTAAAGCATCATCTATATCGTTTTCCAAAATAATTTCAGCTGTATCAAGGGTAGCAAGCATCGCTTCTCCTAAGTCTCCTTGGTCATGATTAATGAATACTAACGGTGTCTTTCCGGTGTTATCATTCCCTCCTGGGAGAAAATATACAATGGCAATGGTTGTTGCAATGGGAACAACGATGAGCATAATAAGTGTTCCAATATTTTTACAATTCATTTTTAACTGCATCCATACTAATCTGAGAAAATCCACTATTGTCGCCCCCATATCACTGCTAATTTTATTCTAACGGCTAAATAACTAGCTAGAAAAATACCAAAAATAATCAATGATGCTATTCCAAAATGTTCTAGATTTCCTTCTAAAGCACCACGATATAGTTGATGAATCAATTGTGTCGGCATGTACCTGGTAAATTCTTCTAAATTAATTGTTGCTAACACCATATCTACTATTAAAACGAGGGTCAGAATAGTTGAACCAATTGTTTTTGAGAGAAATTCACCAACAAGCTGACCAAGAGCAACTGTTAATACAGAAAGAATTCCGATCACATGAATAAAATAAAGGAAATTCACACGGAAATGTTCACCAAAAAATGAATAGACTAGAATAGTTAATGCCAAAATTCCAAAAGACACGGTAAAGTTTTGAATAATTGAATAATGAAATAACTGTGCCTTCGTTAGCGGAATAGAATGCATTCTTTTTTCAATACCAGTTCCTTCCATTCCATAACTTGACCCAGCTATTTGTAACACGACCATTATTACTGTAAAACCACTAAATAAAATAGCATTCTCTTCAAATAAAGAGAGTTTATTTTCTGGAGTAACAAATTCCTTCTCAAAACTTTGCCCCTGATAAATCGCTAATAATTGTTCCATATCTACATTTGTTCCTTGTGCCAACATAGTCGTCGATAAAATTTGATTATATTGCTCAATCGTAGCTTCCATAACCTGTTGCACAATGGCGGGGTTGTTTTCAAGCTCTTCCACCTTTATTGTGACTGGTTCAGACCTTAGAATTCCTGCCTCGTACCCTTCTGGAATGGTAATTTGATACATTGGATTCTCTTCGGTTATTTGAAAAGGTTCCCCTTCAAACAACTGGATAAACTGCCGAGATAACTCTGTTTCATCCTGATCCATAATCTCCATCTTTATTTCAGGAATGGATAATGTTTCCGTGAAACCATCAGAACCGATAAAAGTAAGGAAAAGAATCAGTAAGAGTGGAGTAGCAATAAATCCTATCAACACTAACCAAAATTGATAGAGAAAAAGAGTTTTTAAATTTATTTTTATTAATGTCAGCATACGCATATTAATCACGCAACCTTTTTCCAGTTAATGATAAAAATACTTCTTCTAGCGTCGGTTCATCAATGTGAATACCGATTAAAGAAACTTGATTTTCTTGACAAATATTGATCAGTTCGTTTAATTGAAACGATGCGTCCGCAAACAATAAAATTTCTTCGTGATTTTTCACCTCGACATCGCTCACACCACTTATCATTTTCACTGTTCCAACGAAGGAAGCAGGGAAATCTTTCGCCTTCACAGTAATGGTCACTGTGTCATTGACCAATGATTTCACCTCACTCTTCGTTCCATAGCTTACCTTTTTTCCATTGTCTATAATAAAAAGACGACTACATAATTGCTCTACTTCTTCCATGTAATGGGAAGTATAAATGACAGTAGTATTCTCTTCCTTATTGATTTTCCTAATATAATCAAAAATATAATTACGGGATTGAGCATCTACTCCTACTGTCGGTTCATCCATGATTATTATTTCTGGATGATGCATCATTGCCACTGCAACATTTAGGCGCCTTTTTAATCCACCAGAGAATTTCTTCACTTTTTCTTTCTCTCTACCTTTTAAGCCAGACATTTCAATTGCTTCTTCCATTCGTTCTTTTAACTTTTTACCGAACAATCCGTAATAGGCACCAAAATACTCCAGATTATCGTGAGCTGTTAAATCTTCTACTAAAGCAAGATCTTGCGGCACCAGACCTATTTTCTTTTTAAATTCGACGGAGTTGTCAGCAATTGTTTTTCCATCAATTGATATTGTCCCGCTGTTGGCAGTTAACAATCCTATTATCGTGTTAATCAACGTTGACTTCCCGGCACCATTTGGACCGATAAGGCCAAAGATTTCTCCTTCTTCCACAGTAAAAGAAATGTTATCTAAGACCAACTTATCCTGGAATCTTTTGCTAATATTTTGAACTTCTAATTTATTCATATCTTTATTCCCTCCCACTTCATCGATACTCTTATTATATTCCTATCAAAAGTTATTTCCTAGTTACGAAAGGAATGAGTCAACATGACGAAAGTCATAAGAACTCTTCTTCAAATCATATTTCTTTTGCCTATTTGCGAAAATATTTTTTCTTAGATAATGAGCGATTGTTGCTTCTGATGCAATTCCTTTTGACGGTGTTCGTAGATATCGAAATCCACCTGGTTTTATTTTATCTGAACACTCTAACGCTACTAGTTGGAGAATACCTAAAGCGATAGTTCTATGCGACATCTTTGGACTTAGGAAGAAACTTTATCTATTAAATTTCCTTTCTATCCTCAACGCCTTACGCAATGCCTTGACTTCCTACCTTAATGGTATCATCTATGATTTCATCGAAATCTTTTGCATGAGAAACGATAAGAATAATTTTATCTTTTTTTATTTTTAACAACTCCTCTTTAAGCACTTTACATGCATTTTTATCTAATGCTGAGTCCGCCTCATCTAGTATTAAAAGTCTTGACTCTTTCACTAAGTTCCTAACGATATTAATTTTTTGTTTTTCTCCGCCAGATAAATTAACTGCATTTCTAGCTAGTTCTTCATTTAAGGTTTGACTCCATTTTGGCCCTAAGCCATTAAGCTGAAATAAGTTAATTTTTTTTTCTATCTCATTTTGCTGATAGTCTCTGTCAAACGTAATATTATCAGATAACGTCCCATTTACTATTGTTAAGTCTTGTTCTATAAAACTGACAAATTTCTCTCTAAAATCATAAGTATTTAATTCTTTAAGTTCACAACCATTTATTCGTATTTCACCAGAGTATAAATTATTATATAAACCTGTCATTAAACTCAAGAGTGAACTTTTACCGGAACCATTTTCCCCAGTAATTTTATATATTTTTCCTTTTTCAAAGAGGTAGTCAAAGTTTTTCAAAATACATTTATTCTTACTCATTTCAAAGTTAACTTTTTTAAATTGGATTTTATCTAAGTCGATTAATTTTGTTTTCCCACTAATCTCTTCTTCTTTGTGTGTA
>DAIDKD010000195.1:0-5870 GCA_027451065.1 Bacillaceae bacterium
GTTTTTGTTTGTTCATCTCAGTGGCAAGAACCATTAGCACGTGTTCATTATGAGGCAATGGCAGCAGGATTGCCGATTATTACAAGTAATCGAGGTGGCAACCCGGAAGTAATTGTATCAGGGGAAAATGGGTATATCATTGATGATTATGAAGAGCCACAAAGTTATGCAGCAGCGATTAATCGTTTATTAAAGAATACAGAGGAAAGAAACAAATTGGCTAAAAATGGAAGGGAAATAGCCGAGAAACAATTTAGTTGGAATAGAGTTGTTGAAAACTTACTTACAGTTTATAAAAGTGTGGTGAGTGAATAATGGAACAGGAATTTATTAAAAAGGTGCTAGAATATTATCCTTTTGATGTACAGAAGGTCACGCTAGTAAAAAATAAAAGTGGTAGACTAATCTGGGAAGTAGGGACAGATAAAGGAACAAAATTGGTAAAAGCAGCAACAATGGGGCAGAAGCGAATGCTTTTTTTAGCAGAAGCCCATGTTCATTTATATGAGAAGGGCTTATCAATTGTACCGATTCAATTAACAAAGCAGAGCGGTGTAAGTGTTGGAACAGGAAATATATATTGTACTGTTTATGATAAATTGGTCGGAGGTGAATTGAATTACTATCATATTGAACAAATGGAAAAAATCAGCAAATTTATCGGTCAATTTTTTCAAGCTTCGAAAGGGTATGTATTGTCTAATGGAAGTAAAAAAAGAACGAGATTAGATAAGTGGCATAAATTATATCGATGGAAACTTCAAGAGTTAGAGAGTTATAAACAGATTGCCCGTTCCTATGATGGCGACCAATTCTCTCGATTATTCTTACAATATGTGGATGTATTTTTAGAAAGAGGAAGACAATCACTCGAATCTTTAGACACATCATATTATAAAGAATGGACAAAAGAGGTAACAGAGTCTGGTGGCTTTTGCCAACAAGATTTTACCTTAGCCCGTTTTGTAGAAATAGGTGGAGAGCCCGTGATGAAAGAACTCCATTCCATTACCTATGATTTACCATCGAGAGATATTCGAGTGCTACTAAATAAAATTATGAAAAAGTTATCTGTGTGGGATAGTCAAGTAGCGTTACGTTTACTAAAAGCTTACGACTCTAGCTATCCATTGACGAAGGAACAATATGAAGTATTATGGATTGATTTAGCGTTTCCACACCTTTTCTGCTCCATTGCCCATAAATATTATTTACAGCAAAAACAGTCTTGGTCAGATGAAAAGTATTTTTGGGCACTACAAAATATTATTGCAGTCGAAGAGTCAAAGGGAGAGTTTCTACAAGATTTTTCGAAGCAGTACGAGCAAATTAAGGAGGAATGATGATGAGTGATGAAAATGATAATATTCCAATACTTGATTTAGAAAGTTTTGTGTTCACACCTCCAGGACCAATGGGATGGGCTTTCGAAGTAACAGAAGAAGATATGAAAAATGCAAAGGAAGGTGTGAAGAATATTATTGAGGCAGAAAGGATACTTTCCTTAGATTCCTTCATTGAACTGTCATCAAAGGAATATAGTGAATACGATATTGATAGTAAGGAAAAAGAATTGGAGGCAGGGAAAAGTTCTTTTGAAGAAACGGCTCAATCAGAGAGAAATCATATAGAAGAGGCGCTTCAACCAGAGATAGATGAAATAAGTGAAGGGGTTCACTTAGAAATAAATGATATGGATGAGGATGAAAAATTGGAAATAAATGAGCGTGTGGAAGAGGAGATTCAAGCAATAAATGAGGGGGAAATAGAAAAAGCGCAGCCAATGGAGATTGAGACGAAGGTGAAAATAATTTTATCAACGACACTACCGAATGAACCTTGGTTGGCAAATGACCAGATGAGTAGATTTCGTCACCGAAAAAAAGAAGATAATTAAAAAATATTGATGAAAGAAGCTATTCGTACCGTTTTCATTTTCTCTTTTCAAAAGATAGACTTGACGCTAAGGAAATAAAACATGTAAAATTATATCATGCTGTCTGAAAAATGGGAGAAATCTCCTCTTCAGATAGCATGCATGAATAGATAATGAGGGTAAAAAAATGAAATGGTTACGTGAATTACTTGGAGAACAATGGAATATTCGACCTGCTGGCGGAGCCACTGGAGAAGCATATGTTGGGGAACTGGATCATAAACGAGTATTCCTAAAACGTAATTCATCTCCATTTCTCGCTGTTTTAGCAGTGGAAGGAATTGCTCCTAAATTGCTATGGACAAAAAGATTAGAAAATGGCGACGTTATTACAGCCCAACAATATTTAGAAGGTGCTAAGTTAACCCCGGAAGATATGAAGGGGGAAGAGATAGCAATTTTTTTGAAAAAAATTCATTCTTCTGAAGAGCTGTTGAGAATGTTGAAAAAAATTCGGAAGGAAGCTGATTCCCCGGAAATCATTCTATCAAAAGTACGTGTACAGCTATCAGAGCAAGTATTTATTCAGCCCCTTGTTCAAGAGGCTTTAAAGTTTTTAGAAAAAGCGATGCCGACAGTTCCTGACGATGCGTATGTAGTGTGCCACAGTGATCTGAATCACCACAACTGTCTCAAAGATGAACATGGTAAACTGTTCCTTGTTGATTGGGATGGAGCGGTTATTGCAGACATGGCGATGGATATTGGGACTCTCCTATACAGTTACGTACCAATGGAAGAATGGGATGGGTGGCTGAAAACATATGGTTTGCAAAGAAGTGCAGATTTAGAGCACCGCTTAAAATGGTATGCAGTAGTACATGCCTTGGCATATATGGAGCTGAACAAAGACAGAGAAGAAATGTTTCAATGGACGAATTTATTAAGAGGTATACTAGATAGCGATATCTGAGATGGGCAATTTTTGCCCATCTCACTAAGCACGATTTTAGGAGAGCCGGTTCATTTCATCTACCCATTGAGTAAGGTCATCTTGGTGGTCAGAGATATATTCTGATGAATCACTGCTCTCTTTTCCAATGTGACTGTATTGGTGTATTTCTTTTAGCTGTTGTTTCGCTTGATTGGACACTAGATCATTGTTCAGCAACGACTCAACCAATCGCTCTATTTGTTCGTATTCCGAAACGGTACCGTCATGCTCAGATAAATGTTCAGATAAAATATCTTTCAATATACTTAGTTGATGTTGATGATTTAAAGGCAAGTAACACACATCCTTTTCAAATATTTCACTTTAGTGTGCCTTTTTTTCACCTTCTTCATACGAAAATTGTACCATTACTAAAATTAATCAAGGAAGTGTTAAGAAATGCGTTTACGTAATAAGCCCTGGGCACAAGATAAAATAAATAATCATCCAGATTATGTCATTACAAATCCAGCAGAATATCGTGGAAAGTGGAACCAGTTATTTAGTAACGACCAACCAATTCATATCGAAGTAGGAACTGGGAGAGGTCGATTCATCACCGAAATGGCAAAAGAAAATCCTCATATTAACTATGTAGGTATTGAGAAATATACAAGTGTAGCAGTAGATGCTCTAGAAAAAATGCTAGAAGCAGAAGTTCCCAATGTAAAGTTATTGAATGTAGATGGTGGCGGTCTTCTAGACTTTTTTGAAGAAGGAGAAGTTGGAAGGGTGTATTTGAATTTCTCTGATCCGTGGCCGAAAGTTCGTCATGAAAAACGCCGTTTAACTCATCAGTCGTTTTTATCGCAATATGAGAAAGTATTGGTTCAAAACGGTGAGGTTCACTTTAAAACAGACAACCAAGGGCTATTTGAATATTCTTTAGGAAGCATGTCTCAGTATGGAATGAAGTTGAAACAAGTGTGGCTTGATTTGCATAATAGTGAATTTGAAGCAAATATTATGACGGAATACGAAGAGAAATTCTCTAGCAAAGGTAATCGAATCTATCGGGTTGAAGCGAAATACGAGTAAAGGTTTTTAGAAACGGTCACAAGCCAACCAATTCTCAAAGCATGCAAAATGGACAATCCCTCAAAACATCGCATTAGCGATTTTGAGGGATTGTCCATTTTTTAAAAGATAAGAAAGATAAAATTTGTCCAGCTCTAGCGCCTAGACCCTCGTGTCAAAGGGCAGGAAGTCATCCCCTTGTGGAATAACCTTCCCAATGCAAAGTACCTAAAGGTATCACTTCGTAGCTCAAAAAGCGACTTTGATTGGAAAGAACATTTGCCAGTCCGGTCTGAGCAAGGCGCTTGCACTTTTCTTGAAAGATAAAGCTTAATACAAAAGACTGGCGGGTTAGATTGCTAGTCTTAGTGTGTTGAGCAAAATCTCATTTTATGGATCATATTTGCTTAATTACCTGTTACTAATCTATAAGCGCTAGATGTAACACTAAAGTAACAAGTGCAATCACTGTAGTAATGTTATGCAAAATTTTCCACTTATTGCCTAATTTCTTTTTGAAAATAAAAGTTGCACTAGCTGCGAGAATAGCAAGTAAACATATGAACCCTAAAATGTATACGATAATTGGTGTTGTGCTGAGTACACGAAATGAGAGAACCAGGTGTACAAACCCAGTCACAATCAACACATTAGCTGCCTTACGATGAATCTTCATCAAGAAGCGGTCAGCACTTTTGTTTTTGATGCGTTTGGTAACGAATTTAGCAATCACAATCAAGAAAGCAAATGTGGCTACTGTTGCAGCCAACATATCAATTGCTGTAATCAGAGCTGACATTTTCAATTCCTCCAATCTAACTTTTAAGTTAACATTTAGCATAACAGGTAATGTAAAACTCACATGCGCTTTCGCTTTTCTTTCTATTAATCGTCAATATCAATTTCTAACACATCACCAGTTACCCCATCAATTGTTACCTCTTGCATGTTTGTACTTGTTTGTATGGTAATTTCATATACTGGTCTGCCGTCATCTTCATCTAACTTTGAATAGACAATACTGCCATTCACTTCAGCTAATGCAATTTCTTCCGCTTCTTCCTTGGAAATCTGTACAAGGGATTGGAGAATTTCTGTTTCTTGAGCATCAGTAAGTGAATCAAAATCAACAGTTACATTTGTTACATCACCGGTTTGCACATTCACCAGTACTTCTTTAATGTCTGTATCTGTTTTAATAATAACTTCGTAATACAGAGAATTGTTCTCTTCATCAAGCTCTGTTTGAATGATAGTTCCTGGAACGGCAGCTAACGCAATGCCTTCAGCTTCTTCTTGTGAAATAGGCTGATTAGAAGTTGATGAATTTTCATCTGTTGCTGTAGAATTCTCGTTCGCTGTTGACTGATCTTCATTAGATACATTTTGGGTTTCGCCAGTAGTAGTATTTGTTGATTGAGTAATAAAAACTGTCGTCGCAGCAGTTACACCAATGAGTATAACTGCGCCTATCATAATCATTAATATTTTTTTCATGATGGAACACCCCATTTTACATTTTTTATTTTCTTTAATCTTCTACATCAATTTCTTCTATGACTCCAGTATGTGCATTTATGGTTACTTCTTTCACAACTGAATCTGTTTGGATATATACTTCATATTCCTTTTCTCCATCATCATTATCTAAAGTGGTGTAAAGAATATTCCCAGATACAGCCTCTAGAGCGATGTTTTCCGCTTCTTCTTTTGAAATAGGTAAGCTTTCTTGTTGTGATACAGCTGGATCTTGGTTTTTAAAAATAAATAAGGTGATACTAATGGTCATTCCAATGATAAGCAGAATTCCAACAATAAATCCTCCTATCAAGAAGAGCTTTTTATTGTTATTTTTTTCTTCCAATGGAGCACCTCTTTTCTTCTGTTATAATAAATTCATCTGTTCTTTACACTATTATCATAAAGCAAAAGTCACCAATAAATCACTAAAGGAAGATAAAAGAAAAATTAAAATTTTTTAAT
>DAIDKD010000195.1:5880-6137 GCA_027451065.1 Bacillaceae bacterium
AATAAGAATATAATAGAGAAAAGAAAGTGGGGGAGTATCTTGGAAAATTTAAGGATATTACTAGCTGAAGATGAAAAAAATGTAGCGAATTTCCTTATATTAGAACTGCAATTTGAAAATTATCAGGTGGATCACGCAGAGGATGGCGAGAAAGCACTGGAATTATTTGAAAAAAATCAATACGATATTTTACTGTTAGATTGGATGATGTATCCTGTATAATAATTAGTAGAAAAACTGTACCATGATTATTGTGT
>DAIDKD010000196.1 GCA_027451065.1 Bacillaceae bacterium
AAAAACAGGTTCCATTCCAACTGATTTAAATGCACGGACGGGGCTATTTACCCCTCCAGGCATCAATTCTTTTGCTTCTTTATATGCTTTTATCGAGCGTTCATACATGTTAGTTGTCATGTTCATTCTCCTTCAAACGTCTGTCTCCTACATTACTCAACTATTCTTCTATCCAACCTGCAACGTCTTTTGCGAAATAGGTAATAATTAAATCCGCACCTGCACGCTTCATACTAATTAGTTGTTCCATGATAATGCGCTTTTCATCAATCCAGCCATTTTGGGACGCTGCCTTTATCATGCTGTATTCTCCGCTTACATTATAAGCAACAATCGGTATGTTATGATTATTTCTCACGTCACGGACAATATCCAAGTATGAGAGTGCTGGTTTGACAATGAGAAAATCGGCTCCTTCTTGTACGTCTGACACTGCCTCACGAAGAGCTTCCAAACGATTTGCCGGATCCATTTGATAAGTTTTTCTATCACCAAATTGTGGTGTACTTTCTGCCGCTTCACGAAATGGTCCATAAAACGCTGAAGCATATTTTACTGCATAAGACATAATTGGTATATGAGAAAAACCTGCCTCATCCAATCCTTTTCGAATAGCTATAACGAAACCGTCCATCATGTTTGACGGTGCAATGATATCCGCACCTGCTTTCGCTTGAGAAACGGCGGTTTTTACTAATAGTTTAAGAGATTCATCATTTAAGACATGTTCATGTTTCACAACTCCGCAGTGGCCATGGTCTGTGTATTCACATAAGCAAGTATCCGCAACTACCATAATATGTGGAAAATGCTCTTTGATGAGCATAATCCCTCGCTGCAAAATGCCACTATCGCAATATGCTTGGCTTCCTACTGCATCCTTATGTGCTGGAATCCCAAACAAAATTACTGAAGAAATTCCCAATGCATCCACTTCTTTCATTTCTTCCAACAACATATCCAATGAAAATTGATAGATACCCGGCATAGAAGAAATAGGGTTCTTCTTTTCTTCCCCTTCTACAACAAAAAGGGGGTAAATCAAGTCTTCTTTTCGTAAATATGTTTCCCGTACCATTGCACGTAATGTTGCATTTTGACGAAGGCGACGATGACGGTCAAAGGCTATATTCATAACTTCTTCCTCCTTGTCCAGCTCTTACAAGCAACTTTTAAACAAATACAAGATCGGATAATCAGTCTATTTCTTCTCCTCTACTTTTTCATATCTAACTAATTCATCTACCAGCGCTGAAAATGTATAGGTAGATGGTACGATAGTAGGTTCCATGCCATAATCTATTAGCTTCTGGTGTGTTACCGGACCAATGCACGCTATTTGTACAGATTGTAGCCATTTCCTCCAGTTTGTATCGCCTAATAAATCGACAAAATTATCTACAGCCGATGGACTTGCAAAAACAATATAGCTTACTTGCCGTCCTCCCAATAATGATGCTAGCTCTTCTTTCCTGTCTTTTGGCAACCTTGTTTCATAGACTATCACATCATGGACTATCATCCCTAGCTTTTTTAAGCTAGCAGTAATTTCTTTGCGAGCAAGATTTCCCTTTGGAAATAATATTTTTTCTCCAGGGTGCACAACCTCCTTCACTTCCTTCACAAAAGTATCACCATCAAATGCTGAAGGAACAAAGGTTATCTCGTATCCAAAAGATTCTATCGCTTGCTTTGTTCTTTCTCCAATAGCAGCAATTCGTATTGTCGTCGGAAGTTCCTCGACAAAAAAAGAGAAAAAAAATTTCACTGCATTTTTACTAGTAAAAAAAATCCATTGGTAGTCTTCTATTCTCTCTATTTCTTTCTGAATCTGTTTTTGGGGAACAGGAGTTATCGTGATAAGAGGAAAAAGAATCGTTTCAAACCCTTCCTCCTTTAATTTCTCCGCAATGCCCTCCCCTTGCCTTGTCACCAGTACGGTTGGGTTATGGTTGATCATGGGACACTTCTTCTTCCGCAGCTTGTATTAATTCTTTGGCACCCTTAGCAATCAACTGTTTTACTGCTTCCTCCCCTACTTCTATCGGGCTCTCTCCAACAACCACTTCTTTTAACATTGTCTTTCCATCTACTGATGCGACAAGGGCTGTCAGTTGAATTTGATTTTTTTCATTCAAAATAGCATAGCCGCCAATAGGAATTTGACACCCTCCTTCTATCCCTTTCAAGAACACCCGCTCTGCCTCTACCGTTTTGCTTGTATACTCATCATGTAGCAATCGAAGCGCATCTATTAGCTCCTTATCATTTTCTCTGCATTCAATCGCCAGGCAGCCTTGCCCTACTGCTGGTACGTAATCCTCTACTGGTAAATACTCCATCGTGACTTTCTTATCTAACCCCAATCTCTTCAGCCCTGCTGCTGCTAGAATAATGCCGTCGTAATCCTCTTCCTGTAATTTCCGCAAGCGAGTATCCACATTTCCGCGTATCCATTTGATTTGCACATCTGGACGAATTGATAAAAGCTGTGCAGTTCGTCTTAGGCTACTTGTTCCGATTACTGCACCTTCCTGTAACTGTTCTAGCAAAGAACCATCCTTCGAGATGAATACATCCCGCGGATCAACTCGTTTTGGTGTACACCCTACTACCAATCCATCCGGTAGCACTGCCGGCATATCCTTCATACTGTGCACTGCAAGGTCTATTTCTTTTCGAAGCATCAATTGTTCAATTTCTTTCACAAAAAGTCCCTTCCCACCAACTTTTGATAAATTGACATCTAAAATAACATCACCTTTTGTTACTACTTCTTTGATTTCAAATGTAAAGGGTACATCTTTTTTCTTCAATTCATTGATAACCCAGTTTGTTTGCACTAATGCTAGTTTACTCTTTCGTGAACCAACAATCACTCTCCTCATGTTATCCCCTCCGATTGTTCTCTTGCTGCTGAAGATTTATTCTCCTCTATTTCTTCAATTTGAAATATTTCTCTAAATATTTGCAATTTTATTTTTGCCATTGGTTCATTAGCCATTTCTTTTGCTGTAATAATAGGATTTCGAAGTATTTGATTCACAAGACTTTTCGTTAGCTTGTTTACTACTTTTCTTTCTCTTTCTGATAAAGAAGGTAGCTTTCTTTCGATACTTTGCATTGTTTTCATTTGAATATCCATTGATTTTTCACGTAATGCAGCGATAACAGGAGTTGCTTCTAAGGTAACAAGCCAATGTTCAAATTCTTCTACACTCTGTTCTATCATTGCTTCAATTTTTCTTCCCTCACTTGCACGCTCCTCCAAGTTAGACTCAATCATCCCATGAAAATCATCAATATCGTAAAGGAAAACATCATCGATGCTTCTTACCGCTGCATCAATATCCCGAGGTACCGCTATATCGGCTATGAGCAACTGCTGCTTTTTTCTTTTTTCCTTTACTCGCCGCATCATTTCTTCTGTTATGATAAAATCCTTTGCGCCTGTAGCACTGATCACAATGTCTGCATCCAGTAAAGCAACTTCTAAATTCTCTATCAATATAGCTGTTCCATGGTATTTTTCAGCTAACTCTTTTGCTTTTTCAAAAGTACGATTCACAATTGTTAATTGACCGATTTTTTGACTTGTCATGTGCTTGGCAGCAATCTCTCCCATTTTCCCAGCGCCGATAATTACTCCATGACTAGTTGCAAACGAAGGCAATACTTGTTTACCTAGTTGAACAGCCGCATAGCTTACTGAGACAGGCTTTGTTCCAATATTTGTATCTGTGTGCGCTCTTTTCCCAAGAGTGACAGCTTGTTTAAATAATGTGTTCAATATTAATCCCGTTGTACTTTTCGCCTGCGCTTTCAAAAAGCTTGAACGAACCTGCCCCAATATTTGTGTTTCACCGACAATTAATGACTCTAGTCCACAAGTTACTCTCATTAAATGCTTCACTACGTCCATCTTCTGATATATGACTAAATATGGAACAAACTCCTCTATCGACAAATGAAACCATTCTGCCAAAAAGCGTTTCATATAGTCTTCCCCTCTGCGAATATCATCCACAATGGCATAAACTTCGGTACGGTTACATGTTGAAATAATCACATTTTCTAGTATGCTTTGTTTCTCCTTCAAAGATGCCATAGCATGTTCTAATTCCGATTCTTGAAATGAAAATTTTTCCCTTATTTCGACTGGAGCCTTTTGATAATTCAAACTGACAACCAATAATTCCACAATGCTCCCCCATTTCACTCCATTATTCTATATATATATTATTATCAAAAAATAATAATACAAGCAAGAAAATTGCTTGTGAAAAAGGCTGTCTTTCAAGAAAGAAATAGCTATTCTATACATTTTCATTTACAAATCATCTGTTAAATAACTGTGGATGGAAGAAAATATTTTATTCCTTATTTGCTTTTCTTCATTCAATAAGTGATGTTTCCCATTTTTAATTAATTTAATATCTGTGTTCGGAAACTTTTTCAGCAAGAAATTAATATTGTATTTCCAATCTACTGTTGTATCCTTTTTCCCTTGGAGAATTAATATAGGGACAGTACTGGATTCTCCATCTTTTATCCATTCATTCCATCTTATCAACGCTTCTACCCAGCTAATAGGAAGTTGATTATACTGTAATGGATCATTTTTCACAAAATGTAAAAACTTTGAATCTGATGAATTTTTTCGAAACACCCTTTTCAAGTTCCCAGTAAACAGCTTTATGGGCTTTAAGCACAATGTGGATACATGCCAACGGTAAGACCGAACAAGAGGGGAAATGAAGGTTGCTTTTCGAATTTGCGATGAGTCTGGATTGTTCAGTATGTAATCGATCGCTGCGGCAGCACCAGTACTATGAGCGACTAAATAAATAGGAAGAGAACTTGAGGATAGATATCGATTCACAACTTCTCGAATACCCTCTTCATAAAAAGAAAATTCCGAAATATCGCCCCGCTCTCCTGTTGACAGTCCATGCCCTGGTAAGTCAAATGTAAAAACATGAAAGTCTTTCTGAACAAAAAAACGAATGGCAGCACTTAGTATACCTGCATGGTCGCAATAACCATGAAGAAGGAGAATATGCGCTTTGGCCTGTGTAGGACGAAAGGATTGAAGAAACAACATCTCTTGGGCAATCGATTCAAATCCGTAACAGTACTGTACACTTTCTATTGGAAGACTGTAAAACTCTATATATCGTTTCATATTTTCACTCATAGGGCGCGAATCAAATGTAAAAAGCAAATCCTGAGCATTTTGAATATTTTCAAACATTTTTTATACTTCACCTCTTTACACTGTCATTTAACAAATTAGAAACAACAAAAGCACTTGACAAGTTCTCCTTTTAAAAAGTAGGTTGTGAGGAAGAGGGCGGAAGCCCCCTTGCTCACAACCTATGATAAAAATCCCTCGATTGCTGCCCAAGCCTCTTCTTTTCCTTGACCAGTTTCTGAAGAAAATATGATAAGTGTGTCCTCTTCTTCAATTTGTAGCGTGTCACGAACTACTTTTATATGTTTTTGCAGTTGCGACTTTTTGATTTTATCCGCTTTGGTAGCAACAATTATTGCTGGGATATTGTAATGCTTCAAGAAGTCATACATCATGATATCGTCATTTGAAGGAGCATGACGCAAATCAACCAATAAGATTACAGCTTGCAACTGTTCTCTTGTAGTCAAATATGTTTCAATCATCTTTCCCCATGCTGCCCGTTCTGTTTTAGACACTTTGGCGTAGCCGTAACCAGGAACATCAACAAAATACAACAGGTCATTAATATTAAAAAAGTTTAGTAATTGTGTTTTCCCTGGTTTAGAAGAAATTCTTGCTAAAGCTTTTCTATTTAACATCTTATTGATAAAAGAAGATTTCCCCACATTTGAACGACCCGCTAAAGCAAATTCAGGAAACTCACTTTCTGGATACTGATGGGGCTTTACTGCGCTAATAACGAATTCGGTCTTGTTTATTTTCATTTTCGCACTCCTTTCGGCTAGAGAGATGGGGTCTTTGACTCCATCTCGCTAGCCGAAAGAAACAGACAATCAAAATAACAGTGGGAGGCGGGAGTTTTATTTGATTGTCTGTTTCTTTCTATTAGTT
>DAIDKD010000197.1 GCA_027451065.1 Bacillaceae bacterium
GTGCTTCTTCTGATTGACTCTCTAGGGCGAATAGTTCCAAGTCAGCCTGACATTTTTTTAACGCTGCTAATAATAATGGCTTCTCTTGTGAGGAAGGCATCTGCAGTTTATCATTATAAATATCTACTGACAGCCGTCCAAAAGAATCCACTTGTCCAATAAAAACATTGTCTAGACCTATACCAATTTTCTCCAACTCTGTTCGTAACCATCTACGGTTATGCCCGCTAGCTGATAAGGGCTCATCTAATATTTCACCGTCCATAATAACGGTCTGTGGTTCTTTTTCAGAAGGAACCTGTAAGCCAATATCCTTCGGTGTAAGAGGTTGCCTATCTCTTTTTCGTAAAGCATTTAATTCTCCGCTAGCTTCTAATACTGCAAATTCCACATCAGCTACATGAAAAATATCTTTCTTTCGTAATAATTCCAGTAGTTCATCGATTGTATACTTTTCTTTTTTTAAATTATCTTCCAAAACCTTACCGTCTTTAATAAATACCGTGCCTTCTCCTTCAAAAAAACTACGTAATTTTTTATTTTTCAAAGAAAGGAAACCGATAGTAAAAGGTACAATGGCCCAGATGAGCATACTATAAATACCATACCAGAAGTTCTCTTCAAGCCCGGAGGATATCTCAGCGCCAATACTACCAATGGTAATTCCAGTAATATATTCAAAAAATGATAGTTGAGATATTTGCCTTTTTCCAAGCCATTTTGTTAATAAAAACAGAGCAATCATGACAAAGAAAGAACGTCCAATGACATCGAACCATTCTGGAAAATCCGGAAAATTTCTCAATGGACTACACCTCCTTAAAAGCCTTTGTATTGTGGCTCTTCTCGTTCCAACACACCAATTCTTTCCCGTACATCCACAATAATCGTGTCCATCTCAAGCATAGACTCGTGAAGAATCCTTTTTACCTCTTCATCTACAGCATTTTGTGATAACATACTCATGCTAGCCTGTGCCCCTTTTAAACTGGCCAAACAAGATTTTACGCTTGATGCAACAGTCATCTTTCTTCCCTACCTTTCTCATCTTAACCTTTTGGTTTAAAGAGCAATGCACCAATAAAACCAAAGACAATTGCAGCGGATACGCCGGCACTGGTTACTTTGAACATACCTGTAATCACACCAACTAAGCCATGTTTTTCCGCTTCTTCTAAAGCACCGTGAACAAGGGAGTTCCCGAAACTTGTAATAGGTACCGTTGCTCCTGCTCCGGCAAAGTCAATGAGTGGTTCATATAATCCGATTCCATCTAAAATTGCACCGGCAACAACCAGTATTGCCATCGTATGAGCGGGAGTCAGCTTGAAAACATCAAACATAATTTGCCCAATTACACAAATAGTTCCCCCAATAACAAAAGCCCAAAAAAACATCATTATTAAGCACCTCCAATTTCAATTGAAACAGCATGGGCGATGCAAGGGATAGATTCTCCTTGTTGGAAGGATAGCGGTGATAGTAAGGCACCCGTAGCGACCACCAACATTCGCTTCCATTCTCCTTGCTTCATCCGATTTAATAAATGACCATATACGACAGTAGCAGAACAACCTGCCCCGCTTCCTCCAGCTAAAACCGGCTGATCTTCCCGATAAATAATTAATCCGCAGTCTTGAAATTGCTCATCACTAATAGGGAATCCGTGTCTATGCAGCAAATCAAAAGCAACCTCTCGGCCAATATGACCAAGATCACCAGTTACAATGACGTCGTAATAAGATAGGTCGATATTCCTCTCTGTTAAATGAGTTTCTATCGTATCAACTGCAGCAGGAGCCATTGCTCCACCCATGTTGAAAGGATCTGTTAAGCCCATATCTATTACTTTCCCGATGGTTGCTGAAGTAACATAGGGACCTTCTCCTTGTGAGCTTAATAAAGCGACTCCAGCACCGGTAACTGTCCATTGAGCAGTCGGGGGCTTTTGTCCACCATACTCTGTCGGATAACGAAATTGTTTTTCTACAGCAGCATTATGACTGGAAGCACCTGTTAATAAATACTTCGCTCCGTTTCCATTTACAATGAATGCTCCCAGCGCTAAACCTTCCATAGATGTGGAACAAGCACCAAATATTCCAAGATAAGGTACTTCGATTGTTCTAGCTGCAAAGCTTGACGGAGTAAGCTGATTAATTAAATCACCTGCCAGTAGAAACTGAACATCTTCTTTTCGGAGCTGTACTTTTTCGGTTGCCCGGCTACACGCTTCTTCCAATAAAATAGTATGAGCTTTTTCATAAGAATCTTGTCCCAGCCATAAATCTTGGTGCAAAATATCAAAGTCTTCCGGAATCCTTCCTTTCGCTTCAAAAGGTCCCCCGACAACTCCTGTAGAAAGAATCACTGGTTTGTTTTCAAAAACCCATGTCCGATGACCTTGTAGCATCTACAATCCCCCCCACTGCAACCAAATAGTTTTTATGATAGCAATCACAAAAGCAGAAAATACACCGAATAAAATAACAGAGCCAGCTAACTTAAACATATTGCCTCCTACTCCTAACACAAATCCTTCCGAGCGATGTTCAATACACGCGGAGATGACAGAATTACCAAATCCAGTAACAGGTACTGCTGTCCCCGCTCCACCAAATTGCGCTAACCGATCATAGACACCAAATCCTGTCAGTAACATGGAAAGAAAAATCATCGTCGCTACTGTAGGATTCCCAGCTGAACGCTCGGTAAAATCAAAGTAGGTAATATAAATAGTGGTAATAAGTTGACCTATTATACAAATACTGCCCCCGACAAAAAAGGCTTTGCAGCAATTTTTTACTACTGGTCTTTTCGGTTCTCGCTCTTTTTGAAATGTTTGATAGGTTTGTTGTACAGGTGTTAAGTCCTTGTTTTTACTTGACACAGATATCCTTCCTTTGTTATGTATCAGACTTCATTTCTGTTCTGATTTTTTTCAGTTTCTTGTCTATTTCATCTTCTGTTATTTCCTTATCCTGAATGTTATGTTCCAGTTCACCTAGCAACATGCTGATTTTTTTATCAACACTTACGTGAATCTCCATGTTCGGATATATTTCCTCTAGTGTTGTTTTGATTTTCTTCTTTAGCTTTTCTAATTGAAATCTTTCATGGTGCTGTGGCTTTGCGGCGATATAAATGCTATCCTTAAACTGCACAGCTTGAACTTCAGTAACTTCTTCCATTCCAATAATAGTTTCTTTTGCATAATTGGCTATTGTCTCATTCACATGAGTCGTATGAATCTGTGTATACTTCACCTTTTCCATATTATTTTCTGATGGCTGCGCTTCTTGCTGGTTATTACAGCCAAACAGCATGGCCAAGAAAATGCCCCCTATAATTTGCTTATGATAAAACATATTATCGCTCATCCTTTTTTTATTGTATGTAAATCATAAATGTAGTTTTTCGATTTTGTGTAATAGGGGCGCCCTTTGCCCCTATTACACAAAATCACGTTATTGATTATATTGTGGTTCTTCTTGTTGGACTTCTCCAACACGTGGTGTAACGGAGTCAATAATAGATTGTGTTTGTTGAGCTGCAGTTTTATATAATTGCTTTGCTTGTTGATTATCTGTGTCTAAAGCAAATCCTTCAAGGCTTGCTTGCGCACTTTTTAAGCCAGAAATAGTCTGTTGTAGTTTATTAATAACCGTCATGTTGTGTACTCCTCCTTAAGAATCATGATACAACCCTTAGCATTAATCAATTAAGAGGGGATTATAACTACCAATAAATGGCAGCTATAATCCCCTCCTAATTGTTTTCTATAAATACAGCCGCTCCCATTGCTAAAGCGTCTAGAAGCGGCTGTTATTTCCTAATACTGCGCTATTCGTTCTCCTTGTTCAGATGTGTAGAACAAAACATTGCGATGTATTTCTCTTCATCTTCTTCTAATTCAAAATCTAAAACGATATTTGTTTCATTTTCAATAATATCATATTTGATTAATTTAGAATCTGTATCGAAAACACCATAGAGAGCTTTTACGTATACTCCGTTTTCTCGATACAATTCGTCATCTTCAGGAATTTCTATGTATATAAGAAATTCATAACGTTCTCCTTCGATAATCCCGAATGGATCTTTTAATAATTCTACTGTGTATTCATTAATTGTTAACATGGAGTCAATCCTTCCTAAGTTCAATTTCTCTCTATTATACCTTTAATGCCTTGTATCGTGAATAATAATAATGTCTTTTAACTATGAATGTTAGTTGAAATCCGCAAAAAACCTCCCCTATTTCATTCCACCTTAATATTATACTTACATATTATATGCTTTTTATAAACGAAAAGGGTATCTATCTCAAAGTAAAATCGTGACTTCAGTCATTAGTTGTTGAAAGTATTTTTTCATAAGCCACTCTTCTACTACGATCTAGTAAATAAATTACTCCACAATAAGAAAAGCCATTTTTTTCAAGAAACTTTTGCATGGACATGTTTTGTTCGTGTGTATCAATTTTTATACTGTTCACAGCTTTTTTCAAACACATTTGTTCCACATACTTCATTATTTCCGCTGAAATCCCTGACCCTTTATAGTTATTGTCAACAGCAATCCTATGGATAACAACATAATCACTATTGCTAAGCCAATCCCCATCATAGATAGAGCGATAGGTTACTTCTTCATCAAAGGAAATGGCAGCTGTAGCCACAATATTTCCATCTTTCAATAATACATAACTATATCCATTGGCTATATCATTTTTTATTGTTTCGATACTAGGATAATTATTCACCCATTGATCAATATGATTGTTTCTGAAGTATTCCTGAGCCTGTTTTATTATTTTCATTACTTGGTCGAGATCTTGTTCTGTTGTTTTTCTGAACACCATGATAATCCCCCTCTACGAACTAATTCTATTATTATTCATTGTACTAAAGTTTTCCCTGCAGAACAATCTATACAAATACACTTTGTTACTATTTTGCTGCATTTGCATAGAACAAAAATTTTTGTACATGATAATTTTAGTGGAGGTGATTTTGATGGCGAAAATAGGTGTAGAACAATCATTAACCAATGTTCAAAGTATTTTACGGGAAAAGGGTTATGATGTTGTTGAATTAAAACAAGCGGAAGATGTGAGTGGTTGTGATTGCTGTGTCGTATCTGGAATAGATTCCAATGTAATGGGCGAACAGGATGCCCAATTCAAAGGCTCTGTCATTGAAGCAAGCGGCTTATCGGCTGATGAAGTATGTCAAGCAGTGGAGAGTAGACTTGTGTAAATCAAGTAGGGGGAAGCTTTGGTTAGCTTCCCCCTACTTGATTTACACCGAAAATTCCAACCTAGAAGCCCTCTGTTTAACCTACATTTATCGCGGTTGGCATTTTCAGCATAATAAGTGAATTGGGTGTTTTTTATCCAATTCACTTATTATGTTCTTATGGATTCAATACTTCCTTCAATACATCTAAATTTTCGTACATCAAATCAAAGTAATCTTTCCCCGCGTCTTCATCCCTAATAGTAGATAAATGATGCAAGTAACGTACGTTTAATTCTAATTCTGTCTGTACTACTTGCGCTACAGTTGATGTGGACGTTGTGTCAAATAAGATTGTATCGATGTTATAATCTCTTGCTGTCTGGATAATTTGAGCTAATTCCTGCTGTGACGGTTCATCAGTGGACGATAGCCCAGCAACAGCTAGTTGATGCAAGTCATATCGTTCTTCCCAATAACCATATGCAGCGTGAGACACAAGAATTGTATCTAATTCACTGTTTTCAATTCCCTCGTGGAAAGCAGCATCTAATTCTTCTAAATCTCCTTTTAATTCGTCAAAATTTGCTTGAAAATATTCTTCATTTTCTGGTTGTTGCTCTACTAAGGCATGTAAGATATTTTCGGCCATAGAAATTGCACGAATTGGGTCAAGCCAAATATGCGGATCTTCATCTCCGTGGCTATGGCTATCTTCAGAATCGTGGTCATGGTCATGGTCATGGTCATGGTCGTGTTCCTCTTCACTGTTTGCGAGAAGAGATATACCTTCAGATGCTTCAACAATCATCGTATTTTCCTCTGTTACGGCTGATACCAC
>DAIDKD010000198.1 GCA_027451065.1 Bacillaceae bacterium
ATCGTTTGATTGATGATATCTATTTGCTTTTTATTTGGGTAGATACGAAACTTGTACCCTTTCTTCACGATCATGATTATTCACCTCCTACTATGTATACGATACCATAGAAGAACATATGTTTCAATATCTTTCTCAATTTAATTTTCTTTGTCTGGCTCTCAATACCTAAAAGATGTGATGAATACGTCGAAAATTTACCGTTGCTCGTTCCACAAATAGCGCTCGAACAGTCGGACAATTAGGATGGGGAAAACTATCCCTTGTCCGAAGACGATTCATCTCACCACCTGCTTCGCTGAGGTGGGAGTGTTCTCGCCTATTTTAGATAAAGCTTTTCTTAAAATCATCTGTATAGGTGATAGCCAGTTGACTTACTTTCCTCACGTTAGGGTTCTTTTGAAGAACTTTTATATCTTTTAGTGAAAAGGTTTTTTTACTCATTAAATCTCCTCCAGTAACTAAAATTAATCATACAAAAAAGTACCTATGGAATAAACACTTTTTTCTAAGTGTCTTATCCATAGGTACCATTTTATGTGCACTCCACCTTCCTTTTTCCTATCACCAGGACAAGTCGATAAATAGATTGTGGTAAACGCAAATGTTTATTCGCTTTGCTGCTTTACCTTTCATTATTCGTTTTAGTATTTTAAAGATGCTATATTATTTCATGGTGTTTTATTACCATTGACTAAGGCAGATTTTATTTCTACATATCAAGTTTATATTGCTAGATTGTTTACATGGAGGGAAATAAATACAATACTTCATTTTATTTGAATTTTCTTTTAGATAGGAGTATATTGTGGGTGATGACCGCTTCGTTTTTTTAGTAAACAAGAGATGATGCCATTGGTATGCGTATTAATAGATATATTAGTATTGAGGTAGATATTTTTCTTTTGTGATTAATTGCATCGTTATCGAGTTTAATGTGAATATTTTCACAATTTATAAGGCGGAGGTGTATTATCATGAAGATATGGCGTATTTTCCTAAACAGTAAACTCACTAAAATCATTACAGTAATACTTATTGTGTCGGGAAGCTTATTAGTACCTATTAGTAGTGGCGTTGGTCATGCTGCTACCAAATACAAGGTGACGGTAAGTGCTGGTTCTGGTGGCTCTATCACTACTGGTAAGGGGACGACTTATTTAGCCAAAAGTAAAACTAAAAAAATAGTGGCGAAAGCTGACTCTGGTTATGTTTTTAGTGGATGGACTGTCTCTGGTAAGGGTAGCAAAGTAACTAATAAGAATTCTGCCTCTACTACTTTTACTATGGGAACGGATAATGCTACTGTTAAAGCTAATTTCACTAAACAAAAATACAAGGTATCTGTCAGTTCTGGATCTGGTGGAACTATCAGCACTGGGAAAGGTTCTAGTACTTTGACCTATGGTTCAACAAAAAAAATAGTAGCGAAAGCTAATTCTGGTTATGTTTTTAGTGGTTGGACGGTTTCTGGTAAGGGGAGCAAAATGGCGAATAAGAATTCTGCTTCTACTACTTTTACTATGGGTACGGCTAATGCTACTGTCAAAGCTAATTTCACTAAACAAAAATACAAGGTATCTGTCAGTTCTGGTTCGAATGGAGCTATCAGCACTGGGAAAGGTTCTAGTACTTTGACCTATGGTTCAACAAAAAAAATAGTAGCGAAAGCTAATTCTGGTTATGTTTTTAGTGGTTGGTCGGTTTCTGGGTCTGGTTCTAAAGTAGCGATTAAGAATTCTGCTTCTACTACTTTTACTATGGGGTACGCTAATGCTACTGTTAAAGCTAACTTTACTAGACAAAAATACAATGTTATTGTCAGCGCTGGTTCGGGGGGAACTATTAGCTCTGGTAAAGGTACGAGTTCTTTGGCTTGGGGAACAACGAAAACTATCACTGCTAAACCGAATAATGGCTATGCTTTCAGTGGTTGGACAGTTTCTGGTTCGGGCTCTAAAGTTGCAAATACAAAAGCTACCTCCACTACTTTTACTATGGGAAAAGCTAACTCAACTGTGCAAGCTAATTTTGTGAAACAAAATTACAACGTCACTGTCAGTTCTGGTTCGGGGGGAACTATTAGCTCTGGTAAAGGTAGCAGTTCTTTGACTTATGGCGCAACAAAAACTATCACTGCGAAACCAAATTCTGGATATATCTTTACTGGTTGGACAGTTTCAGGGACAGGCTCTAAAATTGCTAATTCAAAATCTGCTTCTACCACATTTACTATGGGAAATGCCAATGCAACCGTAACAGCTAATTTTGTGAAAAATAAATATAAAGTTACCTTTAATCATATAGAGCGTGGTGATAGTTGTCACATCCTTTACGTGACAACAGGAAGCGATTATAAAGTCGATATTAATCCTGGCTCTCAATATACTGATTTCTTTGAACATGGTACTGTAATACGACTTGAAGCTCGCTCTTACATTGATGGTTTAAGGTTTTGGGGGTGGGGAGTTTCTGGTGATGGTAGCACAATTGTTGATGAAGGCAGGGTTGCGTATGTTACCGTTGGCTCATCAGACACTACTATTGATATAAACTATGGTAAAGGATTAGCATATGTATATGCAGCTGAAGGTGGAGTAATTAGTCAAGGGGAGGGTTGGAACTTTATGCAATTTGGTTCCACCAAAACAATTACTGCTGACGCCGCACCAGGATATGTATTTAGTCATTGGGAACTTTCAGGAAAAGGTAGTAAAGTAGCAAATATAAATGCTTCCACCACTACTTTAACCATAGGAATGAATTTAGCAAGAGAAGATGAATATACAGATGTAAGAGCAGTTTTTTTGAAATCTGGATAAGAAATAAAGTCACGCTGACAAACCATATTCCAAAACTCACCAAAAGAAAATTTTTAAAAGAGTTTGGGACAAAATTCTTAAAATAGTATGAATCACATGAATGACGCTTTTAGAAACATTGATTTCATGCGATTCTTATTTTACATTTCGACTGATTTTAGCATAATTTAGACTTTTGTCCCAGTCTCACTTTTTATGAAATTTCAAAAACTCATCTGCAAACTCTTGAATTTCCTTCTTTTTTAATATAACGATTCGTAGCATCTATTAAGTCCAGAAAAACCTCCGCTACTTATGATATGGTTCTCCCCTATTAATCCGAAAAGAACGATAAATCTGCTCTACCAAAATCAACCTCATCAGCGGATGTGGAAAAGTCATATCTGAAAAGGAGATAGCTTCATCCGCACGATTCATCACAGCTTTGCTTAAACCAAGTGAGCCACCTATTACAAAAGTTACCTTGCTTTTGCCATAGGTAGCCAACTTATCTAGATCACTTGCAAAGTTCTCTGATGTTTTTTTCTTGCCTTCAATAGCAAGAGCAATCACATAGGCATCGTCGGAAATTTTGTCTAATATCCGTTTGCCTTCTTTATCTTTTACGATCACCATTTCAGCATCACTTAAGTTTTCTGGTGCTTTTTCATCTGCTAATTCAATGATTTCTACTTTTGCGTAAACAGATAATCTTTTTATGTATTCGTTAATTCCCTGTAATAAATACTTCTCTTTAAGCTTTCCAATCGTAACAATTGAGATATTCACATGTATTCCCCACCTTATAAACATTTTATCCACAGAAGTTATCCACATATCCACAGAGCAACTACATGTGGTTTATTTCTATTCGCTATCCACAAGATATATTGCTTCTTTTTCACAATATCCACACTTCATTTGTGGAAAACCATCTAACTTCTGCAAAATTGGTGCCGCTTCGCATTCATCCACAATGATGTCTAGTGCTAACTCTACGTGCTCCTCGCAACAATAAATCTTCATTTTGTTCCTCCTTCTATTTTTACATTTCTTATTTTTTAGCTCTATCAACTACTTTTAAACAGGTCAAAAACAGACAATCAAACCAGCCTTCATCTCGCTCGTTTTCATTATGATTGTCTGTTCATATGGATATTCACTTCTACTACTTTTGTTGCGCTAAAGTAACAGTAGCTGTTTGTTTTGTATCTTCTCTATAATAAGTGATTTCCATTTTATCTTTTGGCTCTTTTGCATATAGCTTTTTACGAAATGCAATGACATTATCTACATTTTCCTCATCTACTTTTATCACCACATCATATTGCTTTAAGCCTGCTTTTTGAGCTGGTGATCCTTGTTGAACAGATAATAGACATACACCTTCATCAATACTTGTTGGTAATAATAATTGTTCATCTTGCTGGTACTCAGTAATATCTTGAAGTGATCGTATTTCCACACCCATGTATGGACGGCTTACTGTTCCTATTGTTTCTAATTCGTCAATTACTGGTTTAGCTGTACTAATAGGAATAGCCAAGCCAATTCCTTCCACGGCGTTTTCAACAATTTTGATTGAGTTAATACCGATGACTTCTCCATCAGTATTAATAAGCGCTCCACCGCTATTGCCTGGATTAATAGCGGCATCTGTTTGCACAACATCCGTTTGCCAATCATACACACCATCTTCGTCTAAATCGACAGGAATTGCTCTTTCTGTTGCAGAAATAATACCTCTTGTGACAGTTCCGTAAAATTCAAGACCTAGTGGACTGCCGATGGCATAGACAGTTTCGCCCCGCTTTAATTGTTCGGAATTACCTAAGTCTGCCACTGCGTCAATTTTATCGCTGTCTGCTTTTAGCACTGCCAAATCAGTAATTTTATCACTTCCTAATACTTCAGCAGGGATTTTATCACCGTTTTCCAAGCTTATTTCTACTTTACCAGCACCTTCAATTACATGCTGGTTCGTAAATATATAAGCCGTACCATCTTCCTTCTTATATACTACACCAGACCCGGAACCCGTTTGAACAAGACTATCTTCCATTCCATCCTTCATATTCAATACACCAATTACTGCATCTGATGCTTTCTCAATAGCAGCTGTTGCATCAATGCCATTATTTGCCGCTGCTACCCCTGTTCCATTCTTTTCTGTTATCACTATCGGACCTGTTAATATTCCGATACCTACTCCAACTATCATACTTCCCACGAGAGAACCAAACAGAATATTTTTCTTGTTCACACCATCACCTAGTTTCTTTTATCCAGCAGAACGCATCTAACTCTCCATGACGATTCCTGCTTTCTAAATATATTGGATGGCGGTGGCAACTTTTGGATCCGTGTCGTATAAAGTTACATCTACTCCTACAGCAATATCTTTTTGCTCCAATATTTGCTGTGCTGCCATTCTCGCCAAGTCCTTCATGTTATTATCTTGGCTTAAATGGGCTAAATAAATACTTTTTGTTTTTGGACCAATCACATCTGCCATTGCAAGTGCAGCATCTTCATTAGATACATGACCGAAGTCACCTAAAATCCGTTGCTTGACACTCCACGGATAACGTCCCATTCTCAGCATTTCCACATCATGATTACTTTCAAAAACAAAAGCATCAGCATGTTCAATTATGCCTTTCATTTTATCACTAACATAGCCTGTGTCCGTAATGGAGGCAAGTTTACTTGAGCCTTGATAAAATACATAGCCAACCGGTTCCGCCGCATCATGAGAAATACCAAATGACTCAATTTCTATATCAGCAATTTGTATCCTTGACCCTAACGGTAAAATAAATTTCTGCTCCGTCGGAATCGTTCCAATCATATCGTCCATTGCTTTCCACGTCTTTTCATTGGCATAAATAGGAAGCTTATATCTACGAGCAAGCACACCAACTCCCCTAATATGATCAATATGCTCATGGGTAATAAAAATACCCTCAATATCCTCAATCTTTTTCTCTATTTGGGCAAACAATCCTTCCATCGCCTTCCCGCTAAGCCCAGCATCCACTAGTAAAGACTTCTTCTCCGTTCCAACATACAAAGCATTACCAGTACTACCACTAGCCAACACACTAAAATGCAAACCCATATCCTCAACTCCATCTAACTATCATAAAAATACAAAATAACATCAAAAACCTGTTCAACCGGGAATGGACAATCAACAAAAACTTACATTCTACCGCTATCCTCATGATTGTCCATTCCCGTAGT
>DAIDKD010000199.1 GCA_027451065.1 Bacillaceae bacterium
TTTGTAACTTTGGGGCGCTTTTTATGATGAAAATAGTAGGAATTGGGAGGGACAGCTGATACTGGAGAATGTCCCTTCCAGTCTACATGTAACGGTAACTTCTAGACAATTTTGTAAGTTATTAAGAAAACGATTACAATTGTTTTCTGTGCTTGCTTGTCAGTTCTTCTAACATTGTAAGAAATAGACCGAATCCGAATAAGAACATAGATGCTGCAAGTAAATAGATTCCTAAAAATAGAATAAAAGCATGAATAGAGGAGCCGTTAATAAGAAAGCTGGCAAAAAATAGAATGAAGCTACTAATAATACCGAAGATGGCAAATCTATTGCAAATTCTTAAATGGGTAGGTTGGATTCTTCTCATGTATCCACCGCCTTTTTGTTTGTTACTTACATAATATTCACAATTCTGTCACAATTTACTGTTATTTTAGATAAATTTCTATACTTTGTGGAAAGAGGATTTTATGTGAATGACTCATGACTGAACTCTAGGGTGTTATCGACTAAATCATAAAATAATCGATTTATAAGGTAATAATATTATTATGTAAACTAAGATACTTAAGAAAATAAAAAATGTATATTAATATAGAAATTCCCGCATTATTTTTTGTGCATTTTACCAATATAGTTTAAAATTGAATTGGACGAAAGAAATATTGTAAGTTATGGGGGATGTTGAGATCTTTCGAGCAGCTTCGAGAATATTCAGCTAAATAAGCAAAACTACAAGGGGGAGATATTTATGACGAGAGTATCAAATATTGAAATTTTAAGCAGGTCTGAGCAACCAGTATTATCAATTCGAACGACTACAAAGGCTAGACATTTGCCAGAGCTAATTGGGGAAAGCTATCGAAAAATAGCAGCTTATTTAAGGGAGTGTGGAGAAATTTTAGCAGATGTTCCCTTCGTAGCTTATCATAATACAGATATGAGGAATATTGATGTAGAAATAGGGTTCCCTATTTCTAAAACCCTACCTGGAAAAGAAGAAATCATGCCAAGTTTTATCCCAGGAGGAAAGGTTGCTTTGTGTATGTACCTGGGTGCTCATGGAGATATGGAGCCTACTTATAAGGAGATGGCTAGTTGGGTTGAGGAAAATGGCCTTGAAGCAAAGGGAATTGCATATGAGCATTATTACAATGGAACTGAATTTTCGGAAAGTAAATTATTAACGAGGATTGTCATGCCAATCGAATAAATCTGTAAGAAAGAGCTGGATCAATAGGGAAAAACTCTATTGACCCAGTCTCTTTCTTTTTACACTAGTGTTGTCTTTCCTTGAATTTTTTCAATAACATCCTGAAGCTCATCTGGTTTTAAAAACTCGATAGGTGAAACACCTTTTTCAAACTGTAACGTATCTGCCTCAATCAGCACTACGTAGCGTCCATTTACTTTGGCGATGTGAAGTGTATCTCCAAAATCAGCAAGCATTGCTTTCATTTCAATATGGTCTGCTTTTAGCTTTAACTCAATTTCAGGGCTATGCTCTAACATATGGGACGATGCTTCAATAATCTCATCTGTTGTAAAATGTTCTTGAATCTCACGCTTCGGACTGGCTTTCCAGATTTCCATTGCTTCATCAAACTGCGCTCTCTCTTCACTTTCTTCCTCAAAGACATCTTCTATTTGATCATAGACCATTGTCATGACTTGTTCCTTCATAATTTCCGGCATGGACTGCTCATAAGAAACAAATTTTAGAAAATCTTCAAAGTAGCGGGCATGGGAAGACTGATGAATTTTCATTTCGCCTTCTTCTAATAATCCAGCCTCCTCCATGTAGGGATATTGAATGGACTTCATATTTTTCGTTGTGATGGCCATATCAATATTTTGAATGAGAGTAGCTTCGTTAGAAATAGAAGCCACTTTCGGCTCAAAATCACATTTCAACAAAAATACAAAAGGATCATCATAAAACTTCCTTAATTTTGCTTGGGCAATGATAAGTACACCGCCACGGACAGCACTTGTGTCAATGTAAGAAGTGACAATATGTTCACTTTCTTTTTGAAAATCTTCTTTTGTTTCAGCAAAACGAATTCTTTGAAACATGTTATAGTTAGGATTAGAAGTGAAGTCATGACCCTCTTCAACAATAAAATAGCCTAATTTTGTTGGAGCTTGTTCACTTTTGGCATGGCGTTCTACTTTCCTTTTGGCAATTTTTCCGAGCTCTCCATCTAAGAAATCTTTCAAGGCACTTTGCTCATATCCTTCACTATCTAATGTTTGAAAATGACTGGAACGTTTGTCTGCAAGTTCACCTTTTCCGTCTACAGTAATGACGTAAAAAGATAGAAATGTTATTTCAAAATCCACGGTATCACCTTTTTCCATGTTATTTAGAGCGCATATTGTTTAAACAATGCGCTTAGGAGAATTTCTACAATTGTATCTATATCATTGCCCAATTCATCTTCGTGCAATGCTGCATTGGAAATCGCATGAATTGCTTTGATAAACAAGGCAGGGTCAATCTTAAATTTCAACTGATATTTCTCAATGATGTCGTCATACAACACTTGAGCATAAGACATAAGTTCATCATCAGTATTTTTTGGCATTCTAGCCAAAAGCAATTGATATTCAGGTCCATTTAAATTTTCTAACCATCTTCCTTGGGTGTTTTCTGGATAAATAGCCATGATAGCATTGTAGAACCCGTCATTGTTCGGGCTTTTTTCCATTTCTTTCTTCGCTAATTCGTAATGTTTATGCATTCTGTATTTGTATGTTTCGATGAATAGTTGTTCTTTTGATTCAAAGAAAAGATAGAAAGCCCCTTTGGAAATGCCAACTTTTCTACAAAGTTCATCAATGTTGGATTTTTTGTAGCCAAACTGCCCCCACATTATTTCGCATTCTTGCTTTAATCTCAATGTAATAAATTCTTTTTCTTGCTCAGAAAATTTCTTTGACATGCTAGCACCTCATTTTTTATGACCAAAAATGTTTTTATAGTATTTATATAATCATATTAGTAGATATTCTATTGTAAATCAAGGGAATATTATGTTGACATGACTCAAGTTGTTGTGTTAAATTACTTTATGACTGATAAAACTTTTTTAGTCACAAAGTAATTTAACGACTCTTTCATTCAAGAAAAATGTAGGGAGAATGACAGACTGTCGAAAAAATAAAGGAGATGTCACAAATGAATAACATTGTAATAAAGAAAATGTCTACCCTTGATAAGAGATATAGAAAAGAAGTAACAGAAGTCTTTGTAGATGCTTACTACGATAGCCTTACTTTTTTATCAAAAGACAAGAGTAAATTAAATAAAGCACTTGAGCATATGTTTGTTGCTGATGTCTTTTTTGTAGCACTTGATCAAGAAAAGGTTGTAGGGATTTTAGCTTGTTCAAATAATAGAAATAGGGCTCTACAACTATGTAAAAAGGAACTTGTAAACTTTTTTGGTGTGGTAAAGGGGACAGTCGCTTATTATTCTATGAAAAAAATATTTCATAAGCCTCTAAATTATTCGGATCATATGACATATATTGAATGTGTTGCCACAAGTCCTCTGGCAAGGGGGAAAGGAGTCGCAACACAGTTGATGGAGTATGTTTATCATCAACTGCCTTATACCGAATACATTTTGGAAGTGGTAAATAGTAATGAAAATGCAATAAGACTTTATGAAAAATTAGGTTATGTGGAGTTCAAAAGAAAAAAAGCGAAATTTCCTAAAATAATGGGATTTGAGTATGCTGCGTATATGAAAAAAATAAAAAATAGAGAGAAATGAGGAGGAGAATGTCATGGGACAAGCAAGAAGAAGTTTTTAGGGTTTGCTCAAGCGGGAACTGGTGCCGCAATGCTGCTAGGAGGTGTAACAGTAGGAACGGGGAAGTTGCAAAAATGGGTACAGATAAAATATTTGCCTAGATGGCTGGGGATTCTTGGGATTGTATCTTTACCATTGGGAATAGCAGTACTGCCCAATTTGATAAATAGCGATAATAATCTACTACCGTATTTCATCTTTACCCTTGGATTTATGTTTGTTATGTTTATTTTTTCTATTATTAATATACTTGCAATGGTTTCTGTACAGGAAAAAGTACCTAGTCATCTTGTTGGAAAAGTAATCGCAATCATGATGTCAATAGCGGGCTTAGCAACACCGATAGGGCAGTTTGCTCTTGGAGGATTACTTGAGACTTTCTCCAATCTATTATTCATTTTATTTTTTGCGATATCTATTCTTACGGTTGTTACTGGTGTTATCGTGACACGTAAAAAATGGCTGTATGATGAAACTGAAGAATCTTTTCGACATACTGAAAAAGTAGTATCGTCAATCGTTAAATAAATACCTTTTCATTGCAGATGTAATTTTTTGAATATTGTGCTACAATCAATTTAATAACATTGTCTACTTTTTATCACCTAGAGCATACTTATAAAAGGAGAATGCAAAGAAGGTGGTAAATGATGAAGAAAAAAGGAAAATTATATCATAGGGAGGAGAGGATGATGGAAGTCAAAGCTCCTAAAAAACCACTTTCAGTCAAAGAAATTTTATCTACTGGAAAAGTTATTGAACCAAAGGTAAGTAAAGACGGTAAGCTGCTCTTAGATAAAAATAATCCTGTACATATTCGTTTTTGGGAGGATTAGACCTACATGGCGAGATACAGACTAAAAGAGTTCAATGTAAAAGAAAAGCAAATTTATAGAACAATTGTAGAATTTGTAGATGGGCAGGGTGAGAAAGAGCGCCCTGTCATTATTGTTGCTGTCGATGAAGATATCTTCATTGCTATCTCATTAAAAATAACGAAAACAGGTGTTGATCCGAAGAAAAGAAGACTATGGGACAGATACAAAGTACCAGTATTGAATTGGAGAAAGGCCGGGCTTACACATCCATCTTTCGTAGAGTGCAGTAGAATTATTAGAATTGATGCTAATGCACTAGTTGAATACATAGGAGAAATGCATGAGTACGATTTCCAAAGGGTTTATGACGAGTTTGAAGGATATTTACAAGAAGATGTAGAAACAACGACTTATACTTTGTTAGAGGGGGAAAAGTGATGAATTTTCATCATAAAGTTTGTGTTGTAACTGGAGGAGCGAATGGAATTGGTCGTTGTATTGTTGAAGAATTTTTAAAAGCAGGTGCCTCTGTAGCTTTTATTGATGTTGATTGTGAGGCTGCGGAGAAATTACTCAATACATATGGAAGTGAAAATTTGCTGTTCGTTTCTGGGGATATAGTAGAGAAGGAAACGATAAAATCTTTTGTGGAAGCGATTAAAGATCGTTTTGGTCATGTTGATTACTTAATTAACAATGCTTGCATTAGTCGGAAGGGAATTCTTTCAGATTGCAGTTATGATGATTTTAACTATGTATTAAAACTGGGAGTTACTGCGCCGTATATGCTTACTAAACTATTAGTAGATTATTTTTCGTCGGGTGGTGCGATTATCAATATTTCTTCAACAAGGGCGTTCATGTCTCAACCTGATACAGAAAGCTATTCGGCGGCGAAAGGTGGAATTAACGCATTAACTCATGCGCTCAGTGCAAGCTTGGCTGGAAAAGTGAGGGTCAACGCCATTAGTCCAGGTTGGATTGATACGAGTACTTATCAAAAAGATGAACAGGAGATACCTAATTATACAAAAGGAGATTTAGCCCAACATCCCTCGGGGAGAGTCGGAGAACCACTTGATATTGCAAGAATGGTGTTATTCCTGTGTAGTGATGCTGGTAGTTTTATCGCGGGAGAAAATATTACTATTGATGGTGGAATGAGTAAGTTGATGATTTACCATAATGACAATGGATGGACGTTGGAGTCTGATCATGATAAGTAAAAGTGTAGCGAAATTAACAGTGGTTATATGTATTGTAGTATGGATTCCCAATGTTGTATTTCAAATACCATCACTATTTTGGTTATTAACTTTTTTCATAGCTCCACTAGGCGTTATTTGTTCTATTATATCAAA
>DAIDKD010000200.1 GCA_027451065.1 Bacillaceae bacterium
TCGCCCGCGCAACGGCCAGCTCCGCTTTCAGCGCGGCGTTTTCTTCGGCAAGGGCAAGAGCGGCGGCGTCCATACGGAGAAAACTCTTCATCTGCAACTTTAACGATTTCATTGTAGTCTTCCCTAAAAATCTCGTACAAAGGTTTCGTTGCAACACGATTTTCTGTCAAGTTTTTAAATTCTTTCACAGGTATATAGGTTGTTTCCAGCATCATCGAAACTCCATCAGCTGAGCGAAGCCTTTCTAGTCGATAAACCTCATCTCCTAAGTTCAATCCCAGTTCATCACTGATATATTGATTACTATTTATTATCTTAAAAAATAGCACCTTTGTTTGTGGTTCTTTTCCCATTTCACGCATTTGGTCAGTAAAACTATAATTATCCATCAAATTTTGCTTACCTTGACTTAAAGCTGCTACGAAAGTTCCCTTTCCATGACGCTTATAAATGTACCCCATATTTTCCAACTCTTGTAAAGCCAGTCTTACTGTCGTTCTGCTCACATCATACTTTTGACAAATCTGTCGTTCAGATAACATTTTATCATTCGGCTGTAACTTTGTTTTAATTTCTTTTACTAAAATATCTATTAACTGATCATATAGCGTCACTGAGCTGTTTTTGTTCATCATTTGCATCACTCCTTTACTTTCACTTACTATCAAAGATTAAGCAACCACGCTTACACAATTAAATTATTACTAAAAAAACAATATTTTTATAGTACCGAAAAAAAATTAGTTTGTCCATTATACCAATAAAAATTTTTCAATATTAATAACTAGTTTGATGATGATAAGGGAAGAAAATGTATGAAAGCACACAAAAATACCGCTGTTGTGGAATTAAATTTTTCACAATAGCGGTATCAATTCACTCTATATCCTTATATATGCGACACCATCAATTCCAACTCCCCTATTACATTAAATCCACCAAATTCAGCCGGTAAAATAAAATGCATTCCTCTCTTAATAGGATACTCTCCACTTTCATGGCGAAGAATTCCTTCTCCATTCAGTACACTTACTAACATAAAAGCCTTGTCTTGTGTAAATGTTGCTTCTTTTTCTACATTCCATTTATAGACAGAGAAAAATTCATTTTGTACGTAAGTAGTAATCTTTGCTCCATTTATCTCTTGTACTCGAATATCTGTCTTCGTGTCTTGATGCGGTGCTGTAATGACATCGATTGATTTTTCTAAGTGCAATTCACGCTTGTTTCCTTGGTCATCAGTACGATCGTAATCGTATAAGCGGTAAGTTGTGTCTGAACTTTGCTGTGTTTCTAACACAAGTGTTCCTCTACATAGAGCATGGACTGTTCCGCTTGGCACGTAGAAAAAATCACCTGGCTTGATTTTTACGCGACGTAAAAAGTCAGACCATTCTCCAGCTTCAATCATCGCACGTACTTCTGCGGTTGTTTTGGCATTGTGACCAAAAATCATATCTGCATCTTCATCACAGTCAATAATATACCAGCACTCTGTTTTTCCTAATTCACCATTTTCATGAACTTTGGCATAGTCATCATTTGGATGTACCTGAACGGATAAATCATCATTTGCATCTAATATTTTTGTTAATAGTGGGAACTGTTCTCCCTCTGCATTACCGAATAGTTCCCGGTGCTCATCCCACAGCTCCTTTAAGGATTTTCCCTCATATTCGCCATTTGTAATGATTCCCATTCCATTCGGGTGAGCTGAAATTGCCCAGCACTCTCCTGTTTTATCTGACGGAATATCATAATTAAATTCCTCTCGTAATGCAGTTCCGCCCCAAATTCTTTCTTGAAAAACTGGTTTTAAAAATAATGGTTGTCTACTCATATATGTACACCCTTTCAATTTCAAAAAATTTCTTTCTTTCCCTATTATTGCACGTTTTCCAAGAAGAAAAAAGAAGATTCTTTAAGAATTTTTTGTTGCATTTTATTCATTTTTAAAATAAAATAACAAAAGAAACTAAATATAAAATCCTCATCTTGATTGATGAGGTAGAGGTCGCGATGAACAAGAGTACTTCCCTGGAGGCAAACGGATGCTGAGGAAAGGGAATAAAAGGGTTCATCGCCGAAACATGTGTGTATCCTTTTGCACATATGTTGGGACTGTTACCGAAAGGTGCAGGACTGTCATGCAGCACACTGCATGTTGAGCTATCTTATTCATACAACAAGATGTAGGAGTTCGGTGTAAAGACATCGTTCTACTTCACTCTGTAGAATCATGTCTTTTTTTGTTTGCTTTAAAATCGTAAAACAAATAATCTTAATTGGAGGTTTCAATACAATGGGACAGAAAAAATGGGGAACGCTTATGCTGACAGCAATTGTAGTCGGAAATATGGTCGGAGCTGGTATTTTTATGTTGCCAGCAACCTTGGCAAAAACTGCATCACCTGCCGCAAATGTTACAACTTGGCTCATAACAGGAGCGGGCGTACTAATGCTCGCATTGGTTTTCGGAAACTTAGCAATACGCAAACCCAATTTAACCGCCGGCCCGCAAAGTCATGCGACTGCCTTATTTACAGATGCAAGAAAAGGAGAACTAGCAGGTTTTTCAATGGTATGGGGTTACTGGGTAGCAAACTGGTCAAGTAACGTTGCCATTATCACTTCATTTGCAGGATATTTAACCACATTCTTTCCTGTAATGACGAGCCAAAAAGAACTATTCTCTATTGGTAATACCCATTTTCATGCAGGACAAGTTATTACTTTTCTAGTCTGCTCAGCGTTACTGTGGGGCACTCATTTTATTTTGATAAACGGAATGAACGGCGCAGGAAAATTGAAATTTCTTGCTACTGCTGCCAAAGTAATTGGATTTGCCCTATTTATTGTCATTGCACTTTTCGCTTTCCAGCGCTCAAATTTAGGTGAATTATATACACCTATTGTAACAAGCAGCGGAGAAACACTAGGGTTTTTAGGACAAATCAACGGCGCCGCACTTACTACTCTTTGGGCTTTTATTGGCATCGAGTCAGCTAGTATTCTTGCAACACGAGCTAAATCACCAAAAGCTGTAAAAACTGCTACAATTTTAGGACTTATGATTGCTCTTGTTATTTATTTAGGTATTACCATTTTAACAATGGGGGTTCTGCCAACAGAGATCCTTATGCACTCTGACAAACCTCTTGTTGATGCACTGTCGGTCATCCTTGGAAATAGCGGAGCTACCATTATGGCATTGTTGGCTCTTACTTGTTTATTCGGTTCATTGGTAGGTTGGATTCTTCTTTCATCAGAAGTACCATATCAAGCTGCCAAAGACGGCTACTTTCCTGCTGTGTTTGCTAAGGAAAATAAAAAAGGGAGTCCCGTTGTATCATTGACGATAACGAATGTCATGTCACAGCTATTTATCTTCTCAACTTTATCAGGAACTATTTCAGAGGCCTATAATTTCATCATCCTTGTAGCAACACTTGCATATTTAATTCCATACCTTGTTTCTCCTATTCTCCAACTGAAGTTAGCTATTACTGGGGAAACATACAACGGGGTAGAACGGGCGCGAGCTACTGATGGAATCATTGCAGCTCTTGCGCTCATCTATGCAATTTTTGCGATTCTATCAGGAACTGGAAATCTGTACACATTCATTCTTGGCGTTGGATTATTCTTTGTAGGATTTATTTTATATCCGATAAGTAAAAAATATGACAAGCCAGCTATACAGACAAAGGTAGTTTGAAAAATAGAAAAAGTCAACTTAGAAACATTGTATTCTAAGTTGACTTTTTCAGCATCTTTCCGAAAAAGGACTGCTCTTCCCCCCTTTTTAAACAGATTCTTCTCCTCTACCTCTTCTTATGTACTTAAAAAATCAGCTAATTCTCTACTTGTTGCTTTCCTCTCCGCTCTATTCCCTGCTCGCTTTACTGCAATTTCATATAGTTTCTTTTCCTCTTCCGTCTGGGGAATGACTGGTGGAATTTGAACTGATTTTCCATCTTTTTTCAAGGCAACAAAGGTTACAAAGGACGTTGCTGCTATTTTTCTTTCTCCAGTAAATAAATTCTCTGCCACAACCTTCACGAATATTTCCATAGATCTATTTCCTGTCCACACGACAGAAGCTTCATAGCACGCAGAATCCGTTATGCGAATTGGTTCTAAAAACTCAATTGAATCCATTGAAGCGGTTACGCATATCTCTCGTGCATGACGCTGTGCTGCCAATGAAGCAATCAAGTCTATTTCCGCCAAAATACGTCCTCCAAAAAGAGTTTGAAGCCCATTTAAATCTCCAGGTAATATCCTATCTACTTTTACCACTTTGGACTCAGAAGTAAATTTCCCTTCCATCACTACTCCCCCAATCTTTTTCTTTTATTTTAAATAAGAACTACTGTTATTGCAAATACTAGGAGAGAAAAAAGAAAAAGGAGAGAATATCAATGGCACACACAAATAAAGGTCCTCAAAAAAGCCCTGTCGGGCAATTTGGACAATCTGAACAATCAGCTTATTCAAAGAGCTTGAAAATGGAAAAGTATCACGAGGAATATAAAAGAAAACAGAAAGAGGAAGAGCAGTCATGAGCAACGATGCCAACCGTTCAAAGAAAAATATGCCCAGTGATGCTAATCATGTTAGTGCAAAATCTAAGGCTCAACAGAAACGGATTGCCAAACTGAATCAGGAAAAACAATAATATTTGTCAATCAAACGGCCTCCATTTTAAAGTAAATGGAGACCGTTTGATTGACAAGTAGCCGGATATTACTATTGGTTGAATCCACTTTCGATTTCATCAAAAAGCTCCGATATTTCCTCGTTTGTGCAGTTAAAAAAGCGAAAAAGTTTTGTAAGCATTTCTAAACTCGGTCTTGTCTTTCCATTCTCCCATTTTGAAACACCTTCACGGGTGATATTTATGTACTTTGCAACTTCCTTTTGGGTATAACCTTGTGATTCTCGTTTGTTACGTAACCAGTTTGCGAATTTCATACCCTGTCTCCTTAGTCAAAAAGTAATAACTCTTTATTATTCTACTATATAAATATAACGAAAAAACAATGGGATGAAAAGGGGTGGTAACAATTTAGCCCTTTATTTTTTAAAATAAAAAAAATATACTATAAGTATTCAAGTCAAAAAGAAATAAGGGGGATGTGTGTTGGAAACATGAGCCTATAATTTTACCAATCTTTCGTTGTAAACGCTTTTAGATTAGTTAAACATACAAATATTAGATTGGAGCTGCTATTAATGATGAAGAAACATATTTTAAACAAATTAGGAACTGTATTTTTATCAGCAACTATGTTAGCAGGAGGTGGATTGCCACTTATGACACATGCACAAGCTGATACATCTTCAAACGAAGTAGAAACTAATAACCTACCTGGAACATCAGAGAATAACCCTGATATTCTTAGGGAAACGAAAGGTACTGGCATTCCAACAAATACATGGAATATTAAGACGCAAGGTAGGTATAATTTTTCCGGGTCTTCCAATTACAATGAATTATATACCAATTACCAGTTCACAGGATATGCAGAATATTATGTTTCAGTAAAAAATACAAGTAATAAGGCTATTGAAGTAAGGGCTTTAAAAGGAATCAATACAGCCGTAAAAGTTGTAACTATTCCAGCTAACTCAACTAAAAGCTTTTCAATTACAGGAATAAAGGCAAGTGATAAAATATTTCTGAAGTTTTTTGGTAATGGTGGCGCCTTTAGCTTTTCGGGATATATAGATTAAAAGAAGAGGCAGGTTGCAATTGCAGCACTGCAACCTATAGGATGTTGAAAAAGTTGATTTATTCTTCATGATATAGAAAGAGTCAACTTAGAAGAGCTTGATTTTATAGCTTTTCATCTCAGTTGACTCTTTCGGCATGCTGTTTGAAAAGGGTGAATTTCCCCTTTCAGACAGCATGTTGTCTTTAACTAGTTAATACTATTGTTTTTGACTTGTGTAATATGTTACGGAAGGTGAGA
>DAIDKD010000201.1:0-3467 GCA_027451065.1 Bacillaceae bacterium
AATGTAAAAATAAATATAAGTACAACCATCATGATGATGCTGGCAGGGATAAGTAATGTAAGTAATTTTTTCCTTTTATTAGGTGTTTTAAAAGTCTTCATTGCTCCTTCAATTTGTGTTTCCTGTACTGACTCTCTTTTTTCTTCTGCTACTATCTTATGACCACAATCACGACAAAACTTGTCTTCAGCTAGTATGTCATTCCCACAATTATTACATTTCATACTATCACCTCTTCTATTGGCCTCTTATTCCTCGTGCCATTTGATTCACTTCATGCATCATTTTTTCATTCTTTTCATATTTATTGTTACTATGAATCGCAAAAATTAGTAAAATAACCCAGCCAATTCCCGTCAATCCAAAGAACCAGTTCACCAAGAGAATAATTGGTTTCGCATCACTATAGCAAATCAATGCAGGTAAATAGTAGATTGCATTGATTATCAGCACGATAATAATTGCTAAGACACCTAAACTACCTATCCCTATCAAAAACTCGTCAAAGAAATCAACTGAAAACCCTATGACACCAAGAATAGGAATCAAAATCATGAATGGAAGAAATCCAAAAATACAAATCACAGCATTCAACCATCCTCCTTTTTTCTTCAACTCAAATTCATGATAAGCTTTAGAGGTAGGGTCATTACCTTTTTTCTTCAATTCAAATTTATGATAAGCTTCAGAGATAGGGTCACTACCTTTCTCCGTATGTACTACATTTTGAGCTTGATTCATGTTGTCTTCACTCGCTTTTTCTTTTAAACGGTCTTTCGCCTTCATCACTGTTTCACCGGTTTTGTTAAGCGCCTCACTATTTGCAATAGTGTCTACTCCCTTTTTCACACCTTCTATAAGATTGATTTGTTTTTTGTCAGAGAGTAACGGATACAAATACAGTAGAATAGCAGATATAAATAATCCCACCCACCCTAGTGTAATAGATATGGAAACGAGCAAGAAGCAAAGTAAATAGATTGTCGCTACTGTAGATAAATTGTCATTGATGAAGGTCTTCACTGTTTTTTTATTCTCTTCATTAGGATTGATGTTCGATAAAATTCTATCAATTTTCGATCCAATCGAAGCTGTTGGCATTTTCTCTTGCTTTTCTCCAGCAATAACTTTTTCACTCTCTTGCCCTACCGTGTGCCCACATTTTCCACAAAATTTGTCTTCTACCAATAAAATACTGCTACAATTTTTACATTCCATAATTTCTTCCTCCTTACGATTCAAGTTCATTCGTTATTATCTTCTTTCTGTAAGCTACGTTTCCACATTGACATTGTTTGACCACATACATTTAATTCAAATAATGCTTTATCGTTTAACTCATTATCACTATCTGAATGGTCATTGCTATCATTTGAATAAGCGATGCCTGTATGAGAGTCAACAATGGTTACACTATTTCTATAGAAGGTTTTGAAATCAACTAGTTTTTTACAATCTGCATCTGTAAACCCTCTTGATTTCGCTACTTTTGTCCAAAACTCTATGTCTTCATTAGGGTCTACTCCCCCTAATGAGAACAGAACTGCATCACAGATAAAATCATACTCTTCTATGAACTCTTTTGAACATTCCAGCACAGGAACAACGAGTAATGTAAACTTATCTGCATACTCATTGATTATTAAATTTCTGTATGAATATAAATTGAGAAACAGACTTTCAGCATCACGACTTCCTTTTTTCCAATCACTCACTGTTTCTTCTATTACTTCCCATATATAATGCTTACCTTTATCATATACATTTGAAAAGGTGGCTATCATAGCATCTAATTCATCTATGTTCACCTCTTTGATAAAATCACATCTAGGGTCCTTCAATGAGGATTCATATTCAGGATTAGATATTACATCATATTTTAAACGCTCTAATTCATCTCTCATTTTTTTAAAATATATCACTAACTCTCCGACTCTATATTTGTTAAAATCCATCGTTGATACCCCCTTGTCACTTCTTTGCCTGTAGGAAAATAGGTATTTCCTTCTTCAATATAATTTCTGCCTTTTTCCAATGCATTTTCAAATACTTCATTGTTAGAGTCGCTGCATCCCGATACAACAAACAACATTGCAAAAAGAATAATCAATATTTTCTGCATCTTTTTCTCTCCTATCACTCTACAAGATACTCACTGTAGTATTCTTATTAATTTTATTAATGAGAGAAACGCTGCTCTAAAGGTTTTCATCTTCATCTGCAATTATAATTTTGTCTATATATATTGATAACTGTTCCTACGTGCTCAACTTTTTCTCATACTCTATCTGGAAACCCATATGTATTGATGGATTTCCAGATAGCTGCTGCTTAATCACACTATCAATATTTTCTTATTTTTCAAAAAATTTCTATTGCTTTATATCATTCTCGGAAGATTTTTCTATCTTCGTCTTCCCACTCAATTTATTTATTAATACTCTAGAACTCCTCTGTATTACTACCATTTCCACTGAGTTTATCGTAGTTTTCTTTTCGTAAATCAGCTAAAGTTTTATCATATTTTTTTACTACCGTAGACAAATATGCATTATTTGTTCCACTAGGTGTTGTTATAAATTTCTTCGCCCATTCGTTTAAGGTGCATAAGGTCCCATTATATTCAATTCTTCCATCATTATGTATTATAGACAATGTTTCGTCTTCACGTCCTTTAAAATACACTTCATCTCCTTCCTGTACAATGTTTGCTTCTATCATATCTTTTAGTCTCGGAAAAGTCCTTTGTCTTCTTGTACCTCTATTACGAGAAGTACGTGTGGATTCACCACGAACCCCAGTATAGAAATCTTCTAGTAAACCCAGAGGCAATATGCGTCTTATTTCGAATAAATAATCATCACCATGTTCTGTTTTTGTTTTATAAGGTGATACTCTTATACAAGAAATATTAATACCGTGGGATAAAAGCCACGCTGACGAAGACATAGTGTCCTCATCAAACTCAGAGGCAACTAAAATAATTCGCTGCTCGTTATTAAATTGTTCTAATGTTTCATGTGTTGTTAAAAAAGATTCTATTCGCTTTTTTCCTTCTTCTTCAGCTTCCTCTTTTGTTGCAATATTTTCACTTCTCATCAAATATCCTGAATAGACTTTCTTTACTATATCTTCTACGCTGTCTACCGTAGCGAAGGTGGCAGCATATCTAATAGCTTGCGATTCAAAGTTATCCTTTCTGTTTTTCATATCTTGCTCATCTCGCTTAATTTCAACAATTACGATCCTTCCGCTAGCATCTATTGCCACTAAGTCTGTTCTTTTGTTCGTATAGCTCCTTACCTGCTTCCCAATAATCATCAACTGATTATCTTCATCACTTTCTAACACCTCAATATTTTTTTCTAAAAAATCTTCATAATATTTTAAACTATCTGTAACTGGAGCTAAAAAAAGTATTAAATCACAATCTCCCATAGCTTTTAAAGCTTCATCTAACATAAATT
>DAIDKD010000201.1:3477-5960 GCA_027451065.1 Bacillaceae bacterium
CTTCTTCCTTTAAACCTAAACTTTTATAAGTAATCCCTTCGATTTTTTCACTCCTTCTTTGAATTTGTTTTTTTTCATTCTCATCTTGAGTAATTGTGATATTAACCAACATATTTCATCCTCCAATTTTCTTTTTTTTTTTAAGATTATTCCTTTCTCTTGTTTGATAACCTTAAAACAAGGTTATCATGTATTACAATTAATTGCAAGTACTTTATTCGAAATAAATTATTTTTTCTCTCTTACCTATGCGTTAAGTCTTAAAAACATTGCTCCACAACATGTATATGGATCCACGCTTCATAAACTGGTGTACCCTTTTCCTTTTCAATCACTTCTGTTCTTTCGACATAAAACTTCCCAGTAGATGAATTGCCATTCATTGCATCTTATTTCCCTTCAGCAATGGATATCTCCTTTATCTTACATGTAAACCTCTCTCCATTCACAACAATTTTTCCAATTTTATTGCCAGATGAGTCATCTTCTAGATCTTCCTCTATAACTCCTAAATTAGCGATAACCTTTTGACCTTTATCATCAATCGATCCAATCTTCGAATAATCACGGTCTACAAAGACAAGGTAGTCGTTAGCTCTCGTTATTCCCACATACATCAACCTTTGATTTTCTTTCAAAAGTTGTTCTTCTTTTTCACGAAGTTCTTTCGTATTCTCTACGAAACCATCCAAATCAACCTTTCTTTTACGATTGCCGTACGGCCAAGGACAATAATATAGCTTTCGCCCATCAAGAGGATTTTCTATGTCAAATTCTTTTGTGCTCACGGCTATTACATTATCAAATACAGGCAATTTATCCCTTTTTGATGATCTTCCTAATGAATATAAAATGACAAATGGCCATTCTAATCCTTTAGATTTATCGTATGTTAACACATGTACAGCATCTTTATCTGTATATTCCGCTACATCATAAGCCACTTCCTGTGTTTCCATCAATCCACTTTTTCCGACAGTAGCAGAAATGCCAATTTTAGAAAGAGCACTAGCTACCTTCACACAATCACGATTCGATTTACAAAGTACCGCAATATCACCTGCTTTTAATGGACGAAGACTTTTCGTTATTTTATCCATTACTAGATATTCATCTCTTTGATCGATAACTTCCTTCATACCAACAGCAATATGAGCCGCATCTGTACCTATATCTTTTGACCCTGAATCACGCCAAGACCATGTCTCTATTGCTAAAGCTTGTTCCATAGGATCTGTTCCTCTAAATCCGTAGATAGCCTGCTTAACGTCTCCAGTCCATGCTACATTATCAGCAATGTTGAGAAGCTGCATATTTATAGCTATCTGCAACGGACTTAAATCTTGAAATTCATCAACAAATACAGCAGAAATCCTTTCTTTTAATGCCTTCTCATTTTCTTTGTCCGTCAGCAATTCAAGTGCCAGAAATTCCTGGTCTATAAAATCAATCACTCCACGTTTATTTTTTTCCTCTACATACTTCTCCATCGCTTCAGCTGCACAATGGAATAGAGCAAAGATTGCTTCTTTCATGTCTCCATGCAATCTGGGGTGAGCATAGTGGACAGAAGCTGTTGCGCAAACCTGTGATACATCATCTTCGCTTCTTTTACCAGGAGCAAGTTTACTTAATTCAGCCCACTGTTCCCATGACAAATATCCATTCCTTTTCCAATCTACAAGTGCTAATTTAATTTTTTCAACTACCTTCAAAGTGAGCCGTGTACTATCTCCTCCAGGTAGTGTTGATTCCGCAAATTTTAGCGCTGATTCTAAACCTTTATCCAATTGCTCTGAGGTAGAATGAGACATCGGAAGCCATGACTTCATGATTTCCCATGAATAGTCTGCACATTCCTTCACTTCTTCTGAACTCAAGCCGTTCTGACGTGCAAGTTTTACAATTTCAAAGACCTTATTGCGCCAATCATTATTCCGATTATCTAAACCAAGACGATAAAACACTTCACTGTTCTTATGATAGAATTTATCAATTGTTCCAGATACAGTGGTATGAAAGAGGCTTCCAGCTTCTGTATCTGATAATACCTTTTGCGTTGGAGACAGACCCCTTTCCAGTGCCAATTCTCGCAATAGGCGTCCAAAAACGCAGTTCGCTGTTCCTACATATCCATTTAAAATACCCGTGGCAGATTCTGTATCTCCAAGTTCTAAAAGTCTGGTACGAATGCGCTCAATAAGTTCATCTGCCACCTTCGTTGTACAAGTGATTGCCATAATCTTTTCGGGATGTACTCCATTTTTGATAGCTTCCGTTATTTCTTCTGTTAAGTCGCTTATTATTTTTAGATTACTATTCATTTGATTCATCCTCCTATCCAATCGCGTAATTAAAATATCCTGTTTCGCCAATTTCAATTTCTTCAAACCTATCATTTTCTACATTATATTTATACCAACCGACTACTTCCGCAATACTATGGATACCCTCTTCTATTTCCTCGATTATTATATAGTCAT
>DAIDKD010000202.1 GCA_027451065.1 Bacillaceae bacterium
CATGCTTTATTTTACAATTCAAGAGTAATTTGGAAAAAACATGACAATTTCATTGGTTTGTCGTGAATAGCAAAGCATTTTTGTCGACAATCGACGAATGTGGGAGTATAATAAGGTAATCACATATGTTCAATACCCAAAAGAAAGGATATAAGGTACCAATAGGATGTTTTCTCAGCGAACTATTTAGGAAAAAGAGGAGGTTGCCATGTGAATTTCCATCAAGCACCTGTAACATTTGTCGGAAAACTAAACTTGAAGGTAGAAGATGTAAAGCGTTCTTTAACATTTTATCAAGAAATAGTCGGATTGAAAGTAATGGAACAAACAGAAAGAACTGCTAATCTAACTGCGGATGGGAAGACAGTTTTGTTATCAATTGAACAGCCGGAGAATGTCTTACCGAAGCAACCCCGTACGACCGGTTTGTATCATTTTGCACTATTATTGCCTAGTCGTGAGGACTTAGGAAGAATATTAAAGCATTTTCTACAAGTTGCTTATCCTTTACAAGGAGCATCAGACCACTCTGTGAGCGAGGCTGTTTATTTAGCTGACCCAGACGGAAATGGAATTGAAATCTATGCAGACCGTGAACCGTCTAGCTGGAGCTGGAATAATGGGGAAGTGGCAATGAGAACTGAACCATTAGATGCAGAAGCTGTTTTGAAGGCAGGGGAGGGAGATTCTTGGAGAGGAATACCTGTTGACACTGTAGTAGGGCATATTCATTTACATGTCTCAGAATTTCCAAAGACAGAGGAATTTTATGTCAAAGGTCTTGGCTTTGAAGTAGTCACTAGATATGGAGGGCAGGCGCTATTTATTTCAACTGGTAAATACCATCATCATATTGGTTTAAACACATGGGCTGGTGTAGGTGCACCACAAGCTTCTCCTAACAGTGTTGGGCTTGAATCATTTACTCTCATGTTTCCAAATGAGGAAAAAAGAGAACGTATCATTGCCCAATTGAAAGATATTGGTGCAAGTGTGACAGAAGAAAAAGGTTATTTTGCTACTTCAGATCCATCTGGAAATCGTATTCGTTTGCAAGTTTAGTAGAGTACTACGGACAGGGTGGGAAAAGCATGTAGATTGAAAGGAGGGGTGGCATGGGGAACTGTATCGGAGAATCATTACCCGAACAAATTGCAAGATATATTTTAGAGCAAATCATCGCAGGAACATTAAAGTCAGGAGAAAAGATTATTGAGGAAAAAATATCTTCTGCTTTGCAAGTCAGTAGGGCTCCGGTTAGAGAAGCTTTGTATCTATTGCAAATTGATGGGATTGTTGAGAGAATCCCAAGAAAAGGGACGGTTGTAAAAGTTTTTTGTCAGGAAGAATTAAAAGAGGTATCCTTGATTATGACGGGACTGGTTCAGAGAGCAGTAGACGTGGCAGAAGAAAAATGGGATAGTGCTCATTCACAAACATGGATAATACATCAAGAAGAACTGCAACATGAATATGAAAAGAAGGAGATTGTAGGATATACTGAAAATGTCGAGAAGATTCTAAGGTGTCTTTTTCTGATGACCGAGAGCAATGTATTGCTAAAGTATTTTCACGAGACAAATTACATTTTGAGTGTATTCTCCAGAACTAGATGGACAGTAGAAGTACTAGAGGCTTTTCACCAAGATTTTATAATATTTTGTCAAGCAGTCCTTACATCTGATACAAAAAAAGCAAAAATGCATATCAAGAAAGCGCTGGAACAGGGGATGCATTAGTTTTGTACACAGACGATAGAAGAACAGAGCATATTTGTCGACAATCGACGAATATAGAAGTACAATAAGATTGTGATGTTCGTAATAGCATCCGAAAGAAAAAAACAAGGGGTGCTGGTACTGAATTTCTAGATAAACTATTTGGGAAACATGAGGAGGAAATCATAATGGCAACAGAGCAGTTAAAAATTGGGATTATTTTAGGAAGCACAAGACAAGGTCGCGTTAGCCCTCAGGTGGGAGCATGGGTGAAAGAAATTGCAGATAAACGGGGAGATGCAAACTATGAAATAGTCGACATCGCTGATTATCAATTACCATTTTTAGGAACAACTGATGGAACAGAACCAGGAATAGCTGCATGGAATCAGAAATTAAGTCAATTAGACGGTTTTGTCTTTATTGTCCAAGAATACAACCATAGTATCACCGGCGCATTGAAAAATGCATTAGATTTCGCTCGTGAGGCATGGAACAACAAATCAGCTGGTATCGTAAGTTACGGTTCAACAGGAGGAGCCCGTGCAGCAGAGCATTTGCGTGGGATTTTAGGTGAACTTCAAGTTGCTGATGTTCGTGTTCATCCTACATTGTCATTGTTTACTGATTTTGAAAACGGAACTGTTTTCAAACCTCAAACATTGCATCTTGATAATGTGAATGCCATGCTAGATCAAGTGGAAGCTTGGAGCGGGGCATTAAAAACATTGAGATAACCAATAAGTAAAGAGGGGAGGTGCCCAGTGCACCTCCCCTCTTTACTCATTGGAAAAGCAAAGAATAGAAAAATACTTATTCTAATTGGATGTTTTTTGAGAAATTTCACGTATTAGATTAATAATAGACAATCTCGCACACACAACCAACTAACAGGAATAAGGTAGGAACAAGTATAATGGTTATTATAATTTCACATACTGTATTAGGTTTAAAAATCTTTAAAACTAATACAATATAAAAAAGGTTTATTAAGCCTTATCATCGAAGAAAGTGATAAGTGTAATTCATTCACTAATGGTTGGAGGAGATAGTAAGTGTATAAAAAATTTTTTCCTATCGCAATTTTGGCGTCAAGCATCCTCTACATCTTCGTGATTCCTGCTAATCCTGAACCTCTTAAAATATTTTTTAAGTTGATACCGATGTGGATTATCATCTGCATGGCAATTTTTCAATACAAACAAGTCCCTCAAAAAACACATTTCTTCATATTAATAGGTTTGATTTTCGGAATGCTGGGGGACGGATTGTTGCATTGGTTTACTATTGGACTTTCGGCATTTCTTATTGGTCATTTTTTTTATATCATCGGCTTCCTTCAACAATGGACTTTTTCAAAATGGCGACTACTCACCATATTTCCGATTTTTGCCTGCCTCTTAATAATTGGTTCACAAATAGTGAATGGATTGAACACTAATGACAACAAAGATCTCATTATCCCAATTATGATTTATATTCTGGTTATTGGAACAATGGGATGGCTTGCAGTAATGACAGGCAAAAAATTAATAACCATTGGGGCACTTCTATTTCTAGTTTCTGACTCGCTGTTGGCGTGGAATAAATTTGTTAGCAGCCTTGAACAAATGAGTTTTCTTATCATGGTTACGTATTATGCGGCTCAGTATTATATTGCGAGAAGTATTCAGAACAGTGCCCCTCTTTTTTTTACCAAAAGGAATCTTTCCAGAGAAGGAAAAAGAATCTGATGAAACCATAAGAAATTATTGTAAAAAATGCTATAATAACAAAAGAAATAAGTTTCAAATGAAATGATGAAGGAGATAGTTATGTCAAAAACATTAGTATTAGCTGAAAAGCCATCAGTAGCAAGAGATATAGCAAGAGTATTGGATTGTCATAAGAAAAGCAATGGCTATCTAGAAGGAAATAAATTTATCGTCACATGGGCATTGGGTCATCTTGTAGGATTGGCAGACCCGGAAATGTATGATGTGAAATATAAAACATGGGATATCAACCATTTGCCCATCATTCCAGACCAAATGAAACTGGTTGTCTTAAAAGGCGGCGGGAAGCAGTTTGGAATTGTTAAAACTTTACTTCATCGAGGCGATGTAAATAATATTGTTATCGCAACAGATAGCGGTAGGGAAGGAGAACTAGTTGCTCGTTGGATCATCAAAAAAGCGAAAATAAAGAAACCGATGCAGCGTTTGTGGATTTCATCGGTTACAGATAAAGCGATTCGAGATGGGTTTAAAAATTTACGTCCTAGCAAAGATTATGACAACTTATATCAATCAGCAGTAGCGAGAGCGGAGGCCGATTGGTTAGTTGGAATCAATGCAACTCGTGCATTAACGACAAAACATAACGCCCAGTTATCGTGTGGAAGAGTACAAACACCAACATTGGCAATGATTGCTCAGAGAGAAGAAGAGCGAAGAAATTTCCAGCCACAAACATATTATGGAATCCAATTGACAATGAAAGATATTCCGTTCAATTGGAGTAAAGGAACAACTTTCAATGAAGAAGAAGTAGCAAGCACAATTCAATCTTTAAAGGGCAAAGAGGCAAAGGTAGTCAATATAGAAACGAAGAAAAAGAAAGCCTATGCACCTGCCTTGTACGATTTAACGGAACTGCAACGTGATGCGAACAAAATTTTCGGATATTCAGCGAAAGAAACACTAAATATCATGCAGAAACTATATGAACAACACAAAGTAGTAACATATCCGCGAACAGACTCTCGCTATCTTACTACAGATATGGTGGGTACATTAGCAGACCGTGTAAAAGCGGTGAACATGAAGCCATATCATAAGGTAGCAAGTAAATTGATTGCCCAAGGAATAACAGGAAATAAATCTTTTGTCGATAACAGTAAAGTATCTGACCACCATGCAATTGTTCCTACGGAAGAAAGAGCGATATTGCCTGCATTAAGTGATAAAGAATGGAAAATTTATGACTTGATTGTCAAAAGATTCTTAGCAGTGCTTTCACGTCCCAATGAATATGACCAAACAACAGTTACAATTTCTGTAGGGAAAGAACAATTTGTTGCAAAAGAAAAAGTAGTAACAGCAGTTGGCTGGAAGGAACTTTATGATGCTGAAATTGAAGTTGCCAGCTTCCCATCTTTGAAAAAGGATCAAGCACTAACTATTCAACAAATCAATCAAACGAGTGGACAAACGACACCACCAGCTTTATTTAATGAGGCAAGTCTTTTATCAGCTATGGAAAACCCAACAGCTTACATGGGTACAGAGTCAAAAGAGTTGGCAAAAGTAGTTAGTGAAACAGGTGGGTTAGGAACAGTAGCAACTCGCGCTGATATTATTGAGAAATTATTTAATGGCTTCTCCATTGAGAAACGTGGAAAAGATATTGTCACTACTCAAAAAGGAAAACAGTTATTGCAATTGGCACCAGCAGACCTTTGTTCACCTGCCTTAACAGGAGAATGGGAGTTGAAATTAGGGCGTATTGCTAAAGGAAAGCTGAAAAAAGAAATTTTCATTGAAGAGATGAAAAGTTATACAAAAACTGTTATTAAGGAAATAAAGAGTAGTACCGATAAGTTTAAGCATGACAATGTTACTGGTAAAAAATGCCCTGAATGTGGCAAGTTTCTCCTTGAGGTAAATGGAAAGAAAGGAAAAATGCTCGTTTGTCAGGACAGAGAATGTAACTATCGAAAAAATGTAAGCAAAACAACAAACGCAAGATGCCCGCAATGCCATAAAAAATTAGAGATGCGAGGAGAAGGGGAAGGACAAATTTTCACTTGTAAGTGTGGCTATCGGGAAAAACTCTCTGCTTTTAAAGCGAGAAAAGAAAAAGAAAGCAAAGGGAAAGTGTCAAAACGAGATATAGCCAAGTATATGAATAAACAAAATAAGGAAGATGATGAACCTTTTAACAATCCGTTTGCAGAAGCGTTGGCAAAACTAAAAAAATAACTGAATTGGGGACAGGCTGACTCAAAAATCGAATGTCACTGAAAAGCAAGAATTGGCGATTATCAAAATCCGTTGTATGATAGGATTTATGGTATCGCCAATTCTTGCGGAGGATGACCCAATAGGCTGGTTTTTAGCTTATTGGGTCATCCTATTTTTACTTTTTTCATCACTTAATAATTTGCCCTAATGCAAAATAGTAGGTATAATAAAACTATATTTTATTGTTATATTTTTTACTTGGAGATGGGGGGATTACGATGAT
>DAIDKD010000203.1 GCA_027451065.1 Bacillaceae bacterium
GGCGCCAACCCTTGTCATGTCAGTGTCAATTCTTCAAATACCTTACTATTTTCTGGGAATTATCATAAAGGGATAGTGGATGCTTACTTACTGAATGACGAAGGGGATATTGGATCTATAGCATCATCTATCAAGCATACTGAAAGCGAAGTCGATGTACCACATGTTCACTGCGTCGTTCTATCTCCTGATGAAAAATACCTGTGTGTTGTTGATTTAGGTCTGGATGCTCTGATTACATACGAAATAAATGATGGTGCACTTCAGCAAAAACAACTACTTTCAATTAAATATGGGAGCGGTCCGAGACACCTTGTTTTTCACCCTAATGGAAAATTCGCGTATTTATTGACAGAATTAAGTTCAGAAGTACTTACTATGGTATATGATAAAAAGGACGGTCATTTCCAAGTGGTGCAGAGCATCTTTACTTTACCAGAAACTTATCATGGAGAAAGTAGCGGTGGAGCTATCCGCATATCACCAGATGGAAAATTCATATATGCTTCTAATCGTGGGCATGACAGCATCGTAGCTTTTCAAATAAACAATGCAACTGGAAAGCTATCAACTATTTCTCATACAAAAACCGGAGGAGAACACCCCCGGGATTTTGAAATCGACCCGACTGGGCAATTCCTTATCGTTGCAAATAGACATACAAATAATCTTGTCTTGTTTGAAATTGATAAACATACCGGAGACCTTATAAAAACGGGAGAAGATATTTCTGCCCCAGAACCAGTGTGTATCGTTTTCCCTTCATTAACAGGCAGTCGGTAAGGATCAACCACCTGAAAAAAGCAGCTATTTCTAAAAATCGAAAGTTCCAACCAAGCAATACATTCATGTTACTACGTCTCCCATAGTTGGAACTTTCGCGGTGCTGTGAGGTAGGGATGAATTTCCCCCTACCTCACAGTACCGCTTCGAATTGGGACTGATACAAATGATGATAATGACCATCTTCAACAGTCATTAATTCATCATGGCTTCCTGATTCTTCAATGACTCCATTATCCACATAAAAAATTCTTGAAGAATTTTTTATGGTAGAGAGTCGATGGGCAATGATAAATGAAGTTCTTCCTTGTAACAATCTCTCTAATCCAATTTGTAAATCCAGCTCTGTTTTCGTGTCAATACTAGATGTCGCTTCATCTAATATTAATATTTTCGGGTCAGCAAGTAACGTTCTTGCAAAGCTCAGCAATTGTCTCTGTCCTGCTGAAAGGTTACTTCCCCGCTCATTTATTTCCGTGTCATATCCATCCTTCATTTCCATGATAAATTCATGTGCTTGCACTGCCTTTGCTGCTGCTATCACTTCCTCATCGGTCGCATCCAGCTTTCCGTAGCGAATATTATCGCTAATTGTTCCTGAAAAAATAAATGTATCTTGGAGCATGACTCCCATTTGGCTACGTAATGATTGCAGTGTTACTTGACTAATATCATGCCCATCAATCAAAATCTTTCCGCTATTCACATTATAGAAACGGCTTAATAAATTAATGATTGTTGATTTCCCAGCACCTGTTGGTCCAACTAAAGCGATAGATTCTCCTTCTTTCACTTGAAAATTTACACCCTTTAAAATCTCCTTTTCCTCATCATAAGCAAACCTTACATTTTCAAAAGTAACCTGCCCTGTGATTTCAGGTAGCTTGTAAGCATTGGGTGCATCAATGACAGTCGGCTGTTCGTCCATTGTCTCAAATATTCTTTCCAAATATGCAGAAGCTGTAATTAAAGAGTTATAAAAATTTCCAATATTGACGATAGGGTTCCAAAAGTTAGATAAATATCCAACAAACGCTACTAATACCCCTACGGTAATTCCTTGATCCAATGACCTTACGCCAATAAAGTAAATCAGACAAGTACTTAGCGTAGCAATATTTTGAACGGAAGGCCATAGTAAAAATTGAACTTTTACAGCATGTAACCAAGAAGAGCGATATTCATTGGTTACCTCTTCAAAAATATGCTGATTTTCTTCCTCTCTGGCAAAAGATTGACTAATTTTAATACCAGCAATGCTTTCATGAACGTAAGCATTCATATTTGATTGTTTATTACTCAACACTTGATATGCCTTCCGCTGGGCATTTTTTATAAAATAGACAATAATCATTAATACAGGTATAAAGATAAAACTATACAGTGTAAATTTCACATCAATATAAAGCATAAATGCCAAGGCTACGAGTAAGCTCATGATATCTGAAATTAAGTTAATGAGCCCATTGGACAACAAGTCACTTAACGTATTAATGTAGTTCACAACACGGATAAGTATTTTTCCATGAGGTCTACTGTCATAATAAGAAAAGGGAAGCTTTTGCAGATGAGTAAATAAATCTAAACGCATATCTTCTAAAATACTTTGCCCTATTTCCGATATTACCTTAATACGATAATTCATACAGACTCCGGTAATAATAATTGATAACAAGAAAATAAATGACAAGAAAAGCAGTTGGTTCATATCTCTATTAGGAATTGCACTATCTATTGCTACTTTTATTAAAAACGGACCTGTTAATGCTGCAATGTTTGCTAACAAAATAATCATGAGAATGACGTAAATTCTTTTGCGATACGGTTTGATATAGGTTAGAATTCTTTTCAAATCTTCAAAATTAAGCTCCTCTTCTAATTCTTCATCTACATCAAATGTATTTCTCTTTGCCATTTTATTTCACCACCCCAATTTGTTGTTGATAAATATCGAAATAGTACCCTTGTTTATCAAGGAGCTCTTGATGATTACCGCGTTCGATAATTTCACCGTGATCTAAAACAAGTATGACATCTGCTTCTTTTACAGAGGATACTCTATGGGCAATAATAAATGTTGTTTTTTCTCCACCTACCTTTTTTAATTCTTGTTGAATTTTAAATTCAGTTTCCATATCTACCGCAGAAGTAGTATCATCAAGAATTAATATCGATGGATTTTTCAACAACGCTCTGGCTAAAGATATTCTTTGCTTTTGACCGCCTGAGAGACCCATCCCACGCTCACCGACGATTGTTTCATAGCCCTCTGTCATCCTCTTAATAAATCCGTGGGCATCTGCTTTGATTGCCGCATTTCTGACTCGCTCAAACTCAGCCTCTGGTTCTCCAAAGGTTATATTCCCTTCAATTGAATCAGAAAATAAAAAAACATCCTGCATAACTGTTGCAATACTATCTCGTAATGCTCGTACATTCCAGTCTTTTACATCCTGATGATCTATTAATACTTTTCCACTAGTAGCATCATAAAACCTAGAAATTAAGCTAACTAAGGTAGATTTCCCAGCTCCTGTCGCTCCTAAAATTGCAACTGTTTGACCAGGTTCTACTTTGAAAGATATATCTTTTAAAACCTTCGTGTCTTTATCGTCCTCATAATAAAAGTCAACATGTTGAAATTCTATATATCCTTTAACTTTCTTACTCTCCCTTTCTCCTTCTGCTTTAATTTTTGCTTCCGTATCCAACATTTCTCTAATTTTATGGGTAGAAGCAACACATCGTTGAACATCATTTATTAACCACCCTGACATTCTCATGGGAACATTCAGCATCCATAAAAAACCATTAAATACAACTAAATCTCCTAAAGTCATTCTGCCATCCATGACAAATGCTCCACCAATGAAGATAACGAGAACACCTAACACGCCTGCCAGTGAGTCTAGCACAGGCAAATATTTCGCCCATACTCTTGCTGAATGTAAGTTCTTTTCTTTAAAGTCTATATTGTGCTTCGTAAATTTTTCAATTTCATAATCTTCTCTTGCGAAGGCTTTCACCACTCTATTCCCGCTAATATTTTCTTGAACAACTGAATTTAATCGTGAAAAACTTTCTCTTATTTGAAAAAAAGTTGGATGCACTTCTCCGGACATTTTATTTGTTAAGTACCCAATGACAGGTACTACAACTAATAAAGAAAGTGTCAGGGGAATATTCACCGTCATCAACATGATAATGGCTAACAAGAGAAAGGCTATATTCTCAATGATGCTATATAGAACAAACGCTATAAAGTGACGAATTGCATCTATATCACCTGTCATCCTTGCCATGATATCTCCTACTTTATGATGGTGAAAAAAATCAAAATCTAATTCATGCAATTTTTTATACAAATCTTCTCTCATGTGATAAGTAGCGTTTTGTGACACCCTTTCAAACATCAGTCGATAAATATATGTATTTATCCCTCGAACAACCGTTAGTCCAATCATCCCTCCTAAAAGATATAACAATAACTCTGTCCTTCCTCCATAAATTACGTCATCAATGACCATCCCTATTAACAGTGGATACAGTGCTGCAACTACTGCCCCAAATATCACGAGAGCAACAGCAACATTCATTTTCTTATAATAAGGCTTTACATACTGCCGAATCCAATTAACAGTATCCATAATTATCTCCTCCTCACTATCGTATACTTATTCTTTTCATATGAGGCATTATGCCTTATATCTTCTGATAGATAAATGTACTATCTTCATTCATTGATGTATTATTTTATCTAATGATTGAATACGCTCACATTTTGGCATATAATTAGAATCATAAAAAGAGATACGATTGGAGATGTTTCACAATGAATCTATCACAACTAAACCCACATAGATTCAACCCTGAAATACTTTATATTTATCATTGTTCTGGTGAAAATTATCTTGGGGAAAACCACTATCATGATTTTCTAGAAATGAGTATCATATTGAATGGTACTGTATCATATAACATTGAGGGAGAAATCCTGTCAGTAAAAGAAGGTGATTTGCTTATATTCAATCCTGGTGTTCATCACTTCGAATTCGGAGCAGTAAGTGAAAAAAACACACAACTCCACATTGGTTTCAGGAATTTTTTCATTGATGGATTTCCAAGAAACACATTCCCGATAACCGATTCTTTTATTCGATTACATAAATATCATGATGAAATTTTGTCTATTAGTCAGGGAATCATTCATGAAGAGAGGCAGAAACTACCAGGCTATGAGATCATTCTTAAATCCTTTTTTATGAGCCTTATCATTCTCATTTTAAGAGGCATATCACCTGAGAAAACGGAAAGTCCAAGAGAATGTTTATCTTTCGAGTCTAAGGAGAAGCAACAGATTGTCAATACAATCATTACTTATATGGAAGATAATTACATGCAAGACATTTCACTTGCGAAATTATCGAAAAACATGTACTTAAGCTCAGCCTATATCTCTAAGATTTTTAAGGAAGAAACAGGGGATTCACCAATTAATTACCTTATCCATCTTCGCCTTTCTCAAGCAAAAAAACTACTTCAATCTGGACAAAACTCCGTAAAATCTGTAGCAAAAGAAGTAGGGTATGAAGATGTCTATCACTTTAGCAAACTATTCAAAAAACATCATGGCTATCCACCTTCCCAGATAATTGGAAAATAATAATTCCTACTGTCTGGAACTTTCGGTATAAAATAACAAGGACAATTGGTCGCTTTTTACCAATTGTCCTTGTTATTTTAAATCTTCATTAATGACAATACATCGTACCCTTCAAGCTTGCTGATACCATCTAGGTATGTAAGCTCAATAAGGAAGGCAATCCCCGCAACAACTCCACCTAACTGCTCAACAAGTTTGATTGTTGCTTCAATTGTACCTCCTGTAGCAAGTAAATCATCTGTAATTAATACACGTTGTCCTGATTTAATTGCATCTTTATGGATTGTTAAAAAGTCTAATCCATACTCTTTTTCGTATCCTTGCTTAATCACCTCACGTGGTAATTTCCCTGGTTTACGAACAGGGGCAAAACCAATCTCTAAAGCGTAAGCAACTGGGCAACCAATGATAAATCCACGGGCTTCAGGACCTACAATCACATCAATGTTTCTTTCTTTTGCAAATGCTACAATTTCATCTGTTGCATATTTAT
>DAIDKD010000204.1 GCA_027451065.1 Bacillaceae bacterium
GCTCAATAGATTTATTTGGAACATAATCCAAATCGCATGCTGAATCTGGTGAGTGATAATTAATCGTTGGAGGAATTATTCCATCTTTTATTGTCATAATCGAGAAAATTGCTTCTATTCCGCCTGCTGCTCCTAATAAATGACCTGTCATTGATTTTGTAGAGCTCACCTTTAATTGATAAGCGTGATCTCCAAATACTTCTTTTACTGCCATTGTTTCAAATTTGTCATTTAATTCAGTACTTGTTCCGTGAGCATTGATATAATCCACTTCTTCAGGTTTGATGTTTGCATCAACCAACGCTTCAGCCATCGCCCTCGCAGCTCCTGCTCCCCCTGGTGACGGTGCTGTAATGTGGTGTGCATCCCCAGTTACTCCGTATCCAACAATTTCTGCATAAATTGTGGCACCGCGTTTTCTGGCATGCTCTAATTCTTCTAAAACAATAATCCCTGCTCCCTCTCCCATTACAAAGCCATCCCTGTTTTTGTCAAAAGGGCGGCATGCTGTCGTTGGGTCTGGATTATACGATAAAGCACGCGCTGAACTAAAACCAGCACAGGACATTTCTGTAATTGGCGCTTCTGCTCCACCTGTAATCATTACATCCGCATCACCGCGAGCGATAACTTTAAAAGCATCCCCAATCGAATTTGTACCTGTCGCACACGCGGTTACTGTACAAGAATTTACTCCTTTTGCCCCTGTCATAATGGATACCTGACCTGAAGCCATATCTGGAATAAGCATCGGAATAAAGAACGGACTTACACGTCTTGCACCTTTCTCCTTAAAAGTCGTATATTGCTTTTCGAAAGTTTCAATGCCGCCAATCCCTGAACCAATCCACACACCAACTCGATGATTGTTTTCATCGGTGATTACTAAACGAGAGTCTTCCAATGCCATTCTTGAAGCCGCTACTGCATACTGAGTAAAGCGATCCATGCGGCGAGCCTCTCTTGGATCCATATGTTCTTCCACACGGAAACCCTTTAATTCTCCAGCTACTTTTACTTGAAATTTCTCTTTATCTACTCTTGTCAATTCACCAATTCCACAAACACCCTGTATTGCTTTTTTCCAACTTTCCGCTGCTGAATTTCCTAAAGGTGTTACTGCACCTAACCCTGTTACCACTACACGTCTTTTTTCCATTGTCGAATGTGCCTCCTCCTTAACAAGTTAAACAATCTACATTCCGATTTTTTCTTATTTTTACCTTCCCCATTTGATAACAACCGCTCCCCAAGTTAATCCACCTCCGAAGCCTACGAGAACAATTGTATCACCATCTTTCACCTTTCCATCTGTCAGGTCGTCTACTAATGATAACGGAATGCTGGCCGATGAGGTGTTACCATATTTATTTACTGTGATACTGACTTTCTCTGCTGGTAATTGTAGTCTTTCTCGTGCTGCTTCTATGATGCGGATATTAGCTTGATGAGGAATAAGGTAATCTACTTCTTCCTTTCGTATGCTTGCTTTTTCCAATACCTTCTCACTAATATCTCCCATTTTTCGAACAGCAAATTTATACACTTCTCTTCCGTTCATATGAATATATTTTTCTTTATATAAATGCTTTCCTCCTGCACCATCTGCCCCTAATTCAAAAGCCAAAAGGCCCTTCTCCTCAGATACTGCCCCCATTACTGCTGCCCCTGCGCCGTCTCCAAATAATACTGCAGTATTCCTGTCTTTCCAGTCAGTAATTTCTGATAATTTTTCAGCCCCAACTACCAGTACACAACTGTATGCTTTGTTCTCAATAAATTGTTGAGCTGTCACCATTCCGTAAATAAATCCCGAACAGGCTGCGCTAATATCCATTGCTGCTGCATTGGTCGCCCCTAGCTTTTCTTGTAGTATACATGACACCGTTGGAAAAGCATAATCTGGTGTAACTGTAGCTACTAAAATTAAGTCAATCTCTTCAGGAGCAATCTTAGCATTTTCAATTGCTTTTTTAGCTGCTTCATAGCCCATTTCTGTTGTCATCATGTCTTGTTCTGCAATATGACGTTGATGAATACCTGTCCGTGTCCGAATCCATTCATCTGACGTCTCCAGTATTTTTTCCATGTCATGATTTGTAACAATATTTTCCGGAACATAACTGCCAATCCCCCAAATGCCTGCTCTCATTGTAAAACCCTCCTAATTTTCCAGCGTAGAAGCTGCACAAAAAATCCATTGATTCTCGAAAAACAAAAACCTTGTACTATTATCTGGTACTAATTTTATACAATAAGTAACCGTTTGTCCACTGATTTTTTTGAATGCTCTGCTACGCAAAGCATTCAAAAAAATCAAGGAACCAATCACGTGTATCTTTCTTCGATTGTTTTTAATGAATTTATTGAAATAAGTGTGTTACAATAAAGAAAATAAATATTTATCTGCGAGGTGATAACCATGCGGTTTCTTTGGACGTTTATTTGGTCGGTTCTATTAAGTGAAATGGTCATTTATGTGAATGCTTCTATGAATGGTGTCACTTTTCAAGTGATGGACGGTTTATTGGCAGGAATAATTGTTACAATCGCTGTATTTCTCATTACCGCTATCATTCCTGATGATCCAGTAGATGTCCATGAACATTAAAACACAAAAGAGGTTGACCCAATAAGCTAAAAAACAGCCTATTGAGTCAACCTCGCAAGAATTGGCAACCATCAAAGATTTGATATTACTGAATTGACGAGATTGCCAATTCTTAGTTTTTCAACGGAATTCGACCTAAGTTCCCTCTAACTGTCACTGCTTCTCTATAATAAACTCACCGTTCCCCACATCAATCATTAGATGCTCCCCATCTTGAATATCTCCAGCTATCAAGGCTCTAGCAAACTTTGTTTCCAAGTGGCGTTGAATATAACGGCGCAGTGGTCTTGCTCCATAGCTTGGATTGTAAGAAGATGCGATAATAAATTCCTTTGCTTGTTCTGTTAAGGTCATTGTTATTTGTCTTTCTTCAATTCGATGTTGGAGTTCCACGATGACTTTTTCAACAATCCCCTTCATTTCCTTCTCTGTTAATGGTTTAAAGAGAATTGTTTCGTCAATGCGATTTAACAGCTCTGGACGGAAATGTCCTCGTAGCTGGCTCAACACTTGCTCTCTGGCAAAATGAGTAATTTCACCATCTTCATCTAATCCATCTAACAACGCTGGCGAGCCAATATTAGATGTCATAATAATAACCGTATTTTTAAAATCCACTGTACGTCCTTGTGAATCTGTCACCCGCCCATCATCTAACATTTGCAGTAAAATATTAAACACTTCTGGATGAGCTTTTTCTATTTCATCCAACAAAATAACCGAATAAGGCTTTCTTCGTACCGCTTCTGTCAATTGTCCCCCCTCTTCGTATCCAACATATCCTGGAGGTGCCCCAACAAGTCTTGATACTGCATGCTTTTCCATATACTCTGACATATCAATTCGAATAATATGCTCTTCACTATCGAATAAAGCTTCCGCTAATGCTTTTGCTAGTTCCGTTTTTCCTACACCTGTCGGACCTAAGAAAATAAAGGAGCCTATCGGGCGATTAGGGTCTTTGATACCAGCACGTGCACGTAAGACTGCATCTGACACTAACTGTACTGCTTCCTCTTGACCAATTACTCGTTTATGGAGGATATCTTGCAGTTGTAGTAGCTTTTCACGCTCTCCTTCTACTAATTTATTCACTGGAATACCTGTCCATTTGGAAACAATACTGGCAATTTCTTCTTCTGTTACCTCTTCACGGAGAAGACGATTTTCTTCTTTTTTTCCATTTTCTTTTTCCGCTTCCGCAATTTCTTTTTCTAAGGCAGGAATTTTCCCATGGCGTAACTCTGCAGCTTTATTTAAATCGTATTTCGATTCAGATTCCTCTAGTTCTCTTTTTGCCTTATCTAATTGCTCTTTTAATCCTTGCAAATAATTAATAGCTTCCTTCTCTTGCTGCCATTTCGCCTGCATGCCATGAGACTGCTCTTTTAAATCAGATAGTTCTTTTCGTAGCTGTTCTAATCTGTCCATACTTCTCTCATCTGTTTCTTCCGCCAAAGCTGCCTCCTCGATTTCCAGACGCATTACCTTTCGAGTAATTTCATCAAGATCAGACGGCATGGAATCAATTTCTGTACGAATCAATGCACATGCTTCATCAATTAAATCAATCGCCTTATCTGGCAAATAACGGTCAGAAATATAACGATCAGAGAGGGTTGCTGCCGCTACAAGTGCCCTATCATGAATCATTACACCATGATAAATTTCAAATCTTTCTTTTAAGCCACGTAAAATGGAAATCGCATCTTCAACAGAAGGCTCCTCTACTAATACTTGTTGAAAGCGGCGTTCCAACGCTGGATCTTTTTCAATATATGTACGGTGTTCATCAAGTGTAGTTGCTCCGATACAACGCAATTCTCCTCTTGCTAGCATGGGCTTCAACATATTTCCTGCGTCCATCGCTCCATCTGTTTTTCCAGCCCCGACAATTGTGTGAAGTTCGTCAATAAACAAAATAATCCGTCCATCACTTTCTTTCACTTCTTTTAATACAGCCTGTAACCTCTCTTCAAACTCTCCGCGGAATTTCGCACCGGCAATGAGAGCACTCATATCTAAAGAGAAAATAATCTTATCCTTCAACCCTTCTGGAACATCTCTCCTAACGATCCGCTGCGCTAATCCCTCAACTATAGCAGTTTTCCCTACACCTGGATCTCCTATTAAAACCGGATTATTTTTTGTCTTCCTTAACAGAATCCGAATAACACGACGAATTTCACTATCCCGCCCGATAACAGGATCCATTGAGCCGTTGCGGACTTCTTCAATTAAATTGGTTCCATATTTTTGCAGCACTTCATACGTTACTTCTGGGTTTTGGCTTGTCACTCGCTGGTTCCCCCTCACTTCCATTAATGCTTTTAAAATTCCTTCTTTTGTAACCCCAAATTCTTTTAAGGTATCCCCTAATGAAGTTTTTTCCTCTGTAAAAGCTAGCAGCACATGTTCTACTGATAAGTATTCATCTTTAAAATTTGTTTTTTCTTTCTCTGCACGAATAAACAATTGTTGTAGACGGGATGAGGCATAAACAGTACCACCAGACACTTTAGGCTGTTTCTGAACTAGTTGCTTTACCTTTTCAAGCAAATTAGCCGTATCCACATGTATTTTTTCAAGAATACGGCTGACTAGCCCGTCTTCTTGCATCAATAGTGCCAAAAATAAATGGGACGTATCAAGCTCTGGGTTCCTTTGCTCTACCGCAATCTTCTGTGCTTTCATCATTGCCTCTTGCATCTTATTGGTCATTTGATTCATATCCATTATTCTACACACCCTTCCTCTATTACAAATTTTGATTTTCTTTTGCTGTACTATACTATTATAATAAAGAAAAAGCATATGAATCAAATAATTCAACAGGCTGTGTGAAATGGGCAAAAGACGCTCAATTCACACAGCCTGAGCTTACATTTTACGGCTTTGGTCGCATTTTGTAATCTCGTCTATTATTACTTGTTTCTGGAAAAGTATCTCCTGCTTTTAATTTTACTTTCTTCGGATGTTTTACTCCGTCGCCTGTATCACCTACTTCTATATACACTCCATTATTCGGTACTTTTTGCCCTTGCTTGAATTGATGGTTTTGTCCCATATTTTACGAGCCTCCTCCTAATTCAAAATAACTGCCTTCTGTCACTATCATTCTCATGAAGCGAAACTTTTATCAATGGGTTATTTTCCCACTGGTAAATACGTCATAAGTTACTACCTGATGTTAGAATCCTTCATGCGTTTGTAGTATAGAAAGAAAACATCAAACTGGACAAAAGCTTTGTTCACAGGTAAAATAGAAAGAATACACCAAATGATGAAAGGATGATATGATGAAAA
>DAIDKD010000205.1 GCA_027451065.1 Bacillaceae bacterium
GGATTGTTGAAGCGGCAGTAGCAATGGGCTCTAGCCCAGGAGAAATTATTTTTCGTATTTACTTAAAAGAAGGTTTACCAGGAATTATTCGTGTTTCTACTGTAACCATCATCAATCTCATTGGCTTAACCGCCATGGCAGGAGCAATAGGTGGTGGCGGTCTAGGAAATCTGGCAATCTCAAGAGGTTATAATCGCTTTCAGGATGATGTTACTTTAGTGGCAACATTGATTATTTTAGTCCTTGTGTTCTTCAGTCAGATTATTGGAGACTACTTTATTAAGCGAACGACTCATTAAATTTATTGGATGGTGGGGAAATCGTCCACCATCCAATAAATGTAAGAACCTAATTAAAGTCAGTAAACAATAAAAGGAGAGAACATACTATGAAAAAATTATTTGCAGCTTTTGCTTTATTCACGGGTTTATTTGTAACAGGGTGTAGCAGTAATAGTGTTGATGGCGCGGAGCAGAATACTGTGAAACTTGGAGTTGTTGGTGAAAATAATGAGCCTTGGGAAGCGGTACAGGAGACCTTGGCGGATGAGGGGATCAACTTAGAGATTGTTACATTTACTGACTATAATCAACCGAATGCCGCTTTAGCAGCTGGGGAAATTGATATCAATGCATTCCAGACACAAATTTTTCTAGATAATTTCAACACAGAAGCGGGAGCAAATATTGTTTCCATCGCGAAAACAATCATTGCACCACTAGGCATCTATTCCGATAAGGTGAGCGACGTTTCAGAGCTGGAAGAGGGGGCAAAAATCTCCATTCCAAACGATATTACCAATGGTGGTCGAGCATTACTGCTATTACAAAGCGCTGGCCTCATCACAGTGGACCCTGCAGCTGGGCAAATACCTACCGTAGAAGATATTACTGAAAACAAACGAAACCTAAACATCACAGAAATAGACGCAGCACAAACAGCACGCTCTTTACAAGATGTGGATGCAGCGGTTATCAATAGCGGCATGGCTGTCGAGGCAGGCCTCGTTCCAACAGAGGATGCGATTTTCCTAGAGCCAATCAATGAATCATCTGAGCCATACTTCAATGTAATTGCTGTGAACGAAGAAGAAAAAGATAATGAGACTTATTTAAAAGTAGTTGAAGCTTACCAAACGGATGAAATCAAAGAGATAATTGAAGAAGTATATCAAGGTGCGTTTATCCCAGTTTGGGAGTAGTGGAGTATACACATTCTTATTTGGGTAACCTCAGGGGCATGATAGCCCCTGAGGTTACTAGGAGTGAACAGTCTCAGATGTCCTATGGTTTCAAACAGAATAAAGCGTATAACGGTATGCTTTTTATCCGGTTTTCAAAGCCGAAGTTTTTTGCAGATACTCGTATTGCATAAGGAGGCTGATATCGTTTGACAAATTCTTTCAAACTTTTGGAGCGGACATTATCAGCAGATTTTGCTTCCAAAGGAATGATTATCCCTTGCTTATTTTGAAAAACAAAATCAACTTCCGCTACTCCTTGTGATTCCCAGTAGAACGGATTAAATCCATTTGCTACTAATGCTTGCATGATGTAATTTTCTGCAAGGGCTCCTTTAAAATGATCAAAGCTAGGATGATTATTCATAATCACCTGTGCAGAAATACCGAACTTAGAGCATAGTAGGCCTACATCCATCATATATACTTTGAAAGAACTGTTATCCGCATAGGCAGATAACGGTATTTTACCTTCAGACACTTGTATACATTTATTCGTGATACCTGCTGACTTTAGCCATTCCAAAGGTGTTTCATATTGGTAGGCCCTAGCACCAGATTTAATCACTTTATATTGAAATTTTCGATTTTCTTTCGCCAATTGCGCGGGTATACTATTCCAAGCTCCCATTATTTTCGTTGTTTCTTGTGGTGTTGCATATTTTGCCATATCTGCAATGTAGCCATCGTTCAAAGTCTTTTGTACAGTAAGAACAAAATCAAAATCACCTGTATCTACATATTCCAGTACAGCCCGAGGCATGCCACCTACTACTAAATAAGTTTTGTATAAATCCATCGCTCTTTCATGAAGAGAGAAGGGAGAAAATTCGGCATACGCTTCGGATTATCTTTCCAAAAATGTAGTTTATCAACAATTTTACGTTTCATAAAGTGTCATCACCTCACACTTATTATAATATTGATTGTGGGGACGAACCACAATTGTTCCTCAGAAATGTAAAAAAGGTGGTTCAGCTATGCCACGAATGAAGTAGCTAGCCTACTCCAATTCAGAATCTGGTATTTCCTTCTCTGCATCCATCATTCCATTCAAATAACCTTCAAGCAACCATTTCTGTTTTTCATTAAGTTTTCTATAAGTGTAAATAAGCTGTTCTTCCTCTTCAGTTAACCTGTCCTTTATTATCGTTTCTCCGATGAGTTCCACTTCTCCTGTGAGTAACCATTCCATTGAAACACCGAGTAAGCAGGAAAATTGATAAAGATTTTTAGCATTTGGTTTTGTTCCATTAGCATAATTTGTGAAAATATTTTGAGATAATTTAAGTTTCTTTTTAGCGTCTTCTTTACTATAACCTGCATTTTTAAGGGCTATTTCTAACCTTTCGTTAAAGCCATCAAATATTTCAAATGTACTCATAGAAACTTTACATTCCCTTCTTTAAAATTTTATAACTAAAAATAGTTATTTCCTATTGACATAACTATTTTTAGTTAATATAATGTAATCAAGAACAAAAAAAGGTCACCTTGCAGAATGTAAACGTGTATCACAAGATGTTTTATACAAGAAACAGTTTAAACAATCACCTTATTTATAAACCTTACATAGAGGTCACAAAGTAGGGTGAAATAAAATAGAAAGAGGGGTGGAACAAGAGATTAAATTACTAACATTTTGCATGGTTGACAAAGGTCCTTTTACAGAACCTGATTGTTCTAAAGTAAGATTGGAATACAAACGAAGAACTGTTTTCACTGCCGATAAAAACAGCTCTTCCAATCATGTAGACATACATCCTTATTTTACATGATGAGAAAATCATTTTGTAGTTATTTTTTCAAGAAAACTGTATCCGTTTTCTTATTGTGGCGGATGCGAGGTGATAATTCCTCTTGTTCGCTTAGTTTATTAACATTAAAATGAATGGGTGAAAATGAGAAAAATGTTTTTCTTGTTTTCTATAGGTTTTTGTTCAATTGAATAGAACGTATATTCGTTTAAGAGGAGGATAAGAGCATAGGAATCATCACCTTATTTAGAAAATTTGAGGAGGAAAAAAATGAAAGCGTACGTACAAAGAATCGGTCGTTCTTTGAGGTTACCAGTTGCTGTACTACCAGCAGCAGCTATTCTTATGGGTATCGGTTATTGGATTGATCCTAGTGGGTGGGGAGCAGATAGCCCTATAGCAGCTTTTCTGATTAATGCCGGTAGTTCAATTATTGATAATATGTCTATCTTATTTGCTGTTGGTGTTGCCCTAGGTATGGCGAAAGAAAAAGATGGCTCCGCTGCGTTAAGCGGTCTTGTTGGATTTTTGGTTATTACCACATTACTTTCAACAGATACAGTAGCTCTGTTAACGGGAGTTGATGCTGAAGCTGTAAATGCAGCCTTTGGGAAAATTAATAATCAATTTATTGGTATTCTTTCAGGTATTATAGCCTCTATGATGTATAACCGCTTCAGTAAAGTGCAACTTCCAGCAGCAATATCTTTCTTTAGTGGGAAGCGGCTAGTTCCAATCATGACGGCGGTCTCTATGCTAACTCTTTCAGGTGTGATGTTTTTTATTTGGCCTTTTGTGTATTCAGGATTAGTATCTTTTGGTACGACAATTAGTGGATTGGGATTTATTGGAGCAGGTATTTATGGATTCTTTAATCGTTTACTCATTCCAACTGGTCTGCACCATGCTTTAAACTCTGTGTTCTGGTTTGATGTTGCGGGGATTAATGACATTGGTAACTTCTGGGCAGGGACAGGCACAAAAGGACTAACAGGAATGTACCAAGCTGGGTTCTTTCCAGTGATGATGTTTGGACTACCAGCAGCTGCGCTGGCAATGTATCATACTGCAAAAACAGCGAGAAAGAAACAAACAGCCTCTTTATTACTAGCTGCAGCCTTTGCATCTTTCTTCACAGGAGTAACAGAACCACTTGAATTCTCATTTATGTTCTTAGCACCACTATTATATGTAACCCATGCATTATTAACGGGAATTTCATTAGCTGTTGCAGCATTTTTCCATTGGACAGCAGGGCTTGGATTTAGTGCGGGTTTAGTTGACTTTATTTTAAGTTCAAGACTTCCACTGGCAAATCAACCGTATATGCTGCTCGTTCAAGGTTTGTTTTTTGCAGTTCTTTACTATTTCTTATTCCGCTTCTTAATCGTAAAGCTAAATTTAAGCACACCTGGGCGTGAAGAGGGAGAAGAGATAGAAGAGATAGAAGTTGAAGCTAGTTCATCTAAAGATAAGTTTGCAGAGATGGCAAGGGCTATCTTTGAGGGATTAGGGGGTAATGGCAATGTAATATGTATAGACAACTGTATCACTAGACTCCGAATAGAAGTAAAGGACATGGATGCAGTAAATCGGGAAAAAATAGAATCTACCGGCATACCAGGAATCAATATTGTCGGTCCGAAAAGTATTCAAGTAATCGTAGGTACACAAGTACAGTTCGTAGCTGATGAAATGCAGAAACTTCATCATTAATAATGGTTGCGCCTATTCTAAACTTTCGGAGGTATTGAAATGATAAGAAAATTGCTATTATTATCGTTATCTATTTCATTGTTATTCACTGGATGTGCAGCGCAAGAAACAGCTGCTACTGATTCAAGGACTGCAGAAAATGTAGGGGAACGGTCTGAACTGACTGTTGTAGAAAATAATAATCCGACACAAGAAAGAATTGATGCCTTAATAGATACAGCTATGCACTATTACTGGCATGGTGGAGACGTAAAGAAAGTTGAAGATGAATTTTTCAGAGGAGTTACATTAAAAGGAAACTATGATGTAGTGGAAGCTTGTTTTACTCAAGCAATTCTATTAAATCCTCTCGATACGGACTTACAAAGGTCATTAGCATTAACGAAGGTGTTAAACAGTGACCTTGACGGATCCGTAGAAATACTAAAAACAGTTATTGAGGTAGATCCTGATAATTATGACGCACTCATGCAATACTATGTATTCTCAGGTGTACAACAAGGAGATTTTAATGGAGAAATTCTTGATAAACTAAAAAATTTGGATAAGGATAGAACAGAAGTATTTGTAAAGGATTTTGAACTATTAGAGTCTATTAGAAGCAATCCTGTGAATACAGAAATAAAGGAATATGAAGACAATCATACTTTTGTTTTACTAGGTTATGCTTTAGATGATAAAGGAAATATGCAGGATACAATGCGGGAAAGGTTGGAATACACATTAGAAGTGTTAGAAAAAAATCCTACTGCTAATATTATCTTGAGTGGCGGAGTTCCTAAAAATGGTAATAATGAGGCCCAAGTGATGAAAGATTGGTTAGTGGAAAAGGGGATATCAGAAGATAGAATAACAGAAGAAAATTTATCAACTGACACAGTAGAAAACTCCTTATTTTCTATTAGGAAAGCAGGAGGCAGTGAAAATATTACTGTCATTAGTAGCGCAAGTCACATAAGAAGAGCACTGTTATTATTTACAGCAGCTGATAGAATTGTCAATGAATCGTTGATTGAGAGCGACAGAGTCAATAGAACAATAGATGCAATCGGGCAGCCTGATGATGAAGAGTTAATTGAAGCTTCTAGTGACAGTGAAAGATTAGTCATGTATAGAGATTTATTAAGATTGGAAGGAATATGGCAATATCCTGGGGTACAAAGATAAAGCGCAAGAATTCCCTCTGTTTCAAAAAATAC
>DAIDKD010000206.1 GCA_027451065.1 Bacillaceae bacterium
GATTATTCCCTGAGACTTATACGAAAAGCATCAGAGAAGTGAGAGAAACATCTGTGAATTTAACAATTGATGACCCTCACACAGCGTTCCCAACAGAAAATAAAGAGTTGTTTGCTGACGGCTTAACGACTATTATTCCAATTATTGGCGGTGGAGAGCGACTAGGAACATTGATTTTAGCTCGTGTTGGAAACGAGTTTGGTGAACAAGAATTAGTGTTAGGTGAATACGGAGCTACAATCGTAGGAATGGAAATCTTACGTGAAAAAGCTGGTGAAATAGAAGAAGAAGCACGTAGCAAAGCTGTTGTACAAATGGCAATCAGCTCACTTTCATACAGTGAATTAGAAGCAATTGAACATATTTTCGAAGAGTTAGATGGGAAAGAAGGTCTATTGGTTGCTAGTAAGGTAGCTGACCGTGTAGGAATTACTCGTTCTGTTATCGTCAACGCACTTCGCAAGTTGGAAAGTGCAGGTGTCATTGAATCTCGTTCATTAGGAATGAAGGGAACATATATCAAAGTATTAAATGATAAATTCTTACAAGAATTAGAGAAAATTAAAATCAACTAGGGAATGAACAGGGGGTATGTATGTGGTTTTAAAACCATATACATACCCCCTTGCAAAATGAAAGGTTTTATGTTAAAGTAATAAACGGTGTTAATACACACGCTTGTTGATTTGTTCGTTGGTGCTAAATGAGATGTCTAGCTCAGCGCCTAGCTTGCTGTGGAAAAGATGACTTTTCTTCACGAGCTGATCAAGGCAGTATGCTGCTCATTATTTAGTTGCGAACAAAGATGAAGCAAGCGGAGGAAAATAAAAACCATTAGGAGGAAATACAAATGTCAGTAATTTCTATGAAACAACTGCTTGAGGCTGGTGTTCACTTCGGTCACCAAACTCGTCGTTGGAACCCAAAAATGAAAAAATATATTTTCACGGAGCGTAACGGTATCTACATTATCGATTTACAAAAAACTGTGAAAAAAGTTGAGCAAGCTTACAACGAAATGAAAGCTATCGCTGCTGATGGTGGAACTGTTCTTTTTGTAGGTACAAAAAAACAAGCGCAAGAAGCTATTAAAGAAGAAGCTATCCGTTCTGGAATGTACTATGTAAACCAACGTTGGTTAGGTGGTACATTAACAAACTTCCAAACAATTCAAAAGCGTATCAAGCGTTTAAAAGATATCGAAAGAATGGCAGAAGATGGAACGTTCGAAGTACTTCCTAAGAAAGAAGTAGTTCAACTGAAAAAAGAATTAGAGCGTCTTGAGAAATTCTTAGGCGGAATCAAAGACATGACAACTATTCCAGATGCATTGTTTGTTGTTGACCCTCGCAAAGAGCGTATCGCTATTGCAGAAGCTCATAAATTAAACATTCCTATCATTGGTATTGTTGACACGAACTGTGATCCAGATGAAATTGACCACGTTATCCCAGCAAACGATGATGCAATCAGAGCTGTAAAACTTCTTACATCTAAAATGGCTGACGCTATCTTAGAAGCAAAACAAGGCGAAGAAACTTCAGCATAATAAACAAAAAGGTGATAAGAGGTCGGTGCCTTTTATCACCTATTTTTATAAGATAAAAAGTACATAATATTAAAGGAGGATTTACCCCATGGCAATCACTGCACAAATGGTAAAAGAATTACGTGAAAAAACAGGCGCAGGCATGATGGACTGCAAAAAAGCTTTAACTGAAACGAACGGAGATATTGAAAAAGCAGTTGCTCTTTTACGTGAAAAGGGAATGGAGAAAGCTGCGAAAAAAGCAGACCGTATCGCTGCTGAAGGTTTGATTGGTATTTATCATACTGGAAATACTGTAGCAATGGTTGAAGTAAACTCTGAAACAGATTTCGTTGCAAAAAATGAGCAATTTATTGACCTAGTAAATGCAACTGCTAAATTAATTGCTGAAAAGAAACCAGCTACAAATGAAGAAGCATTAGCAATCACAAATGAAAATGGCGAAACACTTGAAGATACTTTCATGAAAGCTACAAGTGTTATCGGTGAAAAAATTGCTTTCCGCCGTTTTGTTGTTGTGGAAAAAGCTGATAACGAAGTGTTTGGCGCTTACGTTCACGCAGGAAGCCGTATCGGTGTAGTTACTGTTGTTGAAAATGGCGATGAAAAATTAGCGAAAGACGTTTCTATGCACATTGCTGCAATGAAACCTCAAGTATTGTCTTACAAAGACCTTGATCCTAAATTTATCGAAGACGAAGTTGTAGCATTAAAAGCACGTATTGAGGTTGAGAACGAAGACCGCAAGCGTACTGGTAAACAAGCTTTACGTGTACCAGCATACGGATCAGAGTTACAATTAACTGATGAAGTAATGGCTGAAGCAAAAGCTAAATTAGAAGCTGAACTAAAAGAACAAGGAAAACCTGAGAAAATTTGGGATAAAATCATTCCTGGTCAATTAGACAGATTTGTTAGAGACAATACTGAAATTGATCAAATGTACACACTTCTTGCACAAAGCTATGTTTTAGATGACAGCAAAACTGTTGGTAAGTTCTTAGAAACTGCTGGAGCAACAGTGAGAACTTTCACTCGTTTTGAAGTTGGCGAAGGTATCGAGAAGCGCGAAGATAATTTTGCTGAAGAAGTTATGAACCAAGTTAGAGGTAACTAATTAAAAAAAGGGGACACTCAGTGTTCCCTTTTTTAGAACAAGTTGTCTGAAGAAGGGAAAATGATTTTCAGACAATTGTTGAAGTAGTTAATAGTAATACTTTTTGTAACAGCTATTTTATATATTGGAGGATCATAATGACTGAAGTGAAATATAATCGTATCGTTTTAAAACTCAGTGGAGAAGCTTTGGCTGGGGAAGAAGGCTTTGGTATCAAACCAGTAGTTATTCAATCTATCGCGAAGCAAGTAGCTGAAATAGCAGAATTAGGCGTGGAAGTAGCAGTAGTTGTTGGCGGCGGAAATATTTGGCGTGGTAAAATTGGTAGTGAAATGGGAATGGATCGTGCCAATGCTGACTACATGGGAATGTTAGCAACTGTAATGAATTCTTTGGCACTTCAAGATAGCCTAGAGAATTTAGGAATCCCAACTCGTGTACAAAGTTCAATTGATATGAGACAAGTTGCAGAGCCTTATATTAGAAGACGTGCGATTCGTCATTTAGAGAAAAAACGTGTGGTTATTTTCGCAGCCGGAACAGGGAATCCGTATTTCTCAACCGATACGACAGCAGCATTACGGGCAGCGGAAATTGAAGCTGACGTTATTCTTATGGCAAAAAACAATGTAGATGGTGTATACAGTGCTGATCCTAAGGTTGATAAAAATGCAACAAAATATGATTCTTTGACTTATTTAGATGTAATTAAAGAAAGCTTAGGAGTAATGGACTCTACAGCATCTTCTTTATGTATGGACAATGATATTCCATTATTAGTATTCTCAATCAGTGAAGAAGGAAATATTAAGCGTGCCGTAATCGGTGAAAATATTGGAACAATTGTTAGGGGGAAATAAAAATGGCAGAACAAGTAATTATAAATACTGTAGAAAAAATGACAAAAGCTGTTTCGTCTTATAAAAAAGAATTATCTGTTCTACGAGCAGGTCGTGCTAATGCAGCTATATTAGATAGAGTACAGGTTGATTATTATGGAGCGCCTACACCAATTAATCAGCTTGCAAACATTTCAATTCCAGAGGCTAGATTATTAGTGCTTCAACCATATGATAAATCAGTATTAGAGAATATTGAAAAGGCAATTTTAAAAGCTGATTTAGGTTTAAATCCATCAAATGATGGAACAATCATTCGTATCGCTTTCCCTGCATTGACGGAAGAACGTCGTAAAGAGCTTGTAAAAGAAGTAAAGAAGCTTGCTGAAGATGCAAAAGTAGCGGTAAGAAATGTCCGTCGTGATGGAAATGACGAATTGAAAAAGTTGGAGAAGAACGGCGATATTACTACAGATGATTTACGTGGATATTCAGAGGATATCCAGAAAGAAACTGATAAGTATATTGCACAAATTGACAGCATTGCGAAAGAAAAAGAACAAGAATTACTATCTATATAATAAGAATATTATGGGCTGTGCGAAATGGGCGCTCTTTGCCCTTTTCCCACAGCCCGTTGGAAGGTCCAACCATGACCAATGCAGGAAAACGAAAGCATTGTTTAGTTGGGCCTGTGTTTGTTTTTGCTGGTCAAGGCCAGACGCGTGCGCTTTTCTGATAAACATGGAGGGATAGTATTATGTTGGGGAATCTCCCTTTTTTCAAAAAAAAAGAAATTCAGCCGAGTAAGGAAGAAATTGTAAAGCAACATCCTGTTCCGAAACATATTGCTATTATTATGGATGGTAATGGTCGTTGGGCAAAGAATCGCGCTCTTCCTAGGATAGCAGGCCACAAAGAAGGGATGAATGTTGTAAAAAAGATTACAATGGCAGCTAAAGATATGGGTGTAGAAGTGCTGACATTGTATGCTTTTTCAACAGAAAATTGGAAACGACCAAAAAATGAAGTTGATTTTTTAATGAAATTACCAGAACAATTTATGGATAATTTTTTACCAGATCTAATAAAAAACAATGTTCGTGTTCAAACAATCGGTAGATTTGATGAACTACCAACACATACAAAGCTGGCAGTAATGAAAGCAAAGGAAGAAACAAAGAATAATACAGGCTTAATATTGAATTTTGCATTAAATTACGGCAGCAGGGATGAAATTATCGAGGCTGTTCGAGTAATATCAGCAGACGTTGCGAATGGGAAGATTTCTTCCACTGATATTAACGATGAACTGCTTTCCTCTCATTTGATGACCCACCCCTTGCCTGACCCAGACTTATTAATCAGAACAAGTGGTGAGATAAGAATCAGTAATTTTATGATGTGGCAGATTTCCTATTCGGAATTGTGGTTTACCAACGTATTGTGGCCGGATTTTACGAGAGAACACCTGATTGAAGCAATATATGAGTTTCAACAACGCCATCGCCGTTTTGGCGGAGTGTAAAGGGATTAGATGTAAGGTCACAAATAAAAAAATCGGGCGCGGCCAGTACAGCTTTTAATGAGATAAGAAAAGGGGTGACCTATGAAAACAAGATTTATCACTGGAATAATTGCCGGAGCTTTATTTTTACTATTCATTATTTATGGTGGACTGCCTTTTACAGGGTTAATATATGTTCTGGCAACTATAGGTTTATATGAGCTATTGCGAATGAAAAATATACAGATATACTCTATTCCTGGTGTGTTCAGTATGATATTGCTATGGATTATTCTTATTCCATCAAAATATACAGGAATAATAACAGATTTTGGATTCGAAAAAATAGAGTTGATGTTTATCATAGTTTTACTGCTACTGACATATACGGTATTAATGAAAAATAAATTTACATTTGATGATGCATCTTTTCTATTACTTGCAACAATTTATGTAGGTATGGGATTTTATTACTTTATCGAAACGAGAATGTTTGAAAATGGGCTTAGCTATGTTTTCTTTACTCTGTTTGCTATTTGGACAACGGACTCTGGGGCATACCTTGTGGGGCGTTCGTTTGGTAAAAGAAAGTTATGGCCTGAAATCAGCCCTAATAAAACAATTGAAGGTTCTTTAGGTGGGATAGGTTGCGCGATTATTTTGGCAATTGTATTTCAACTGATTCACCCTTTGACATTCTCTTTTCCTTTCGGTATTGTTGTAGCAATTGTCGTGTCAGTGTTTGGGCAAATTGGTGATTTAGTAGAGTCAGCGTTTAAGCGTCACTATCATGTGAAGGATTCCGGGAGTATTTTGCCAGGTCACGGCGGAATACTAGACCGTTTTGATAGTATGCTATTTGCTCTGCCAATACT
>DAIDKD010000207.1 GCA_027451065.1 Bacillaceae bacterium
GGACTGGTGTTTCCAGACACTATGAGTATGCAGACAATCCCATTGAGCATCCATTGGCAACCATTGACAGAGGATTCCGATGGGTGGATTGCACAAGCAATCTGTCATCACTCGAACCAAAGGATATTGCGAGTCTTATTTTAGAGGTGAATGATAATGCCACCAACACATTCATCCAACACATTCGGAGAAGGTTATCAATACTAGAAAGACCATTGACTACTGCTCGTGGCGATGGGAAAAGTTATATCTACTCCAACTTCAATCCCAAATATGCTCAAATGGCTTTAATCATACTGAGAACCTACTATAATTTTTGTTTAGTGTATAAAACAAAAAATACAGTGGGAACGCCCGCCCAACGGATAGGAATTGCAAAAAAGAAATTCAATATAAATGACATCATTTATATGCAATAGCTGAAGACAAATTCTTCAGCTATTCTTGAACAAGAAAATATGATATGTATATCTAGAGGAGTGAGATATATTTGGAACATAATATACTAAAAATAATTAATAAAATTCCGAAACTTGAAAAAGGTCAAAGAATAGTTCTGGGAATAGACGGATTAAGCCGTTCTGGGAAAACCACACTGACAAAGAAAGTTGTACAGCATCTTCAAGAAAAAAATATTTCAGTTTGCCTTTTTCATATAGATGATTACATTGTTGAGAAAAAAAGGCGTTACAACACTGGTTACGAAGAGTGGCATGAGTATTACAATCTACAATGGGATGTTAACTGGCTAAAAGAAAATCTTTTCCAAAAACTAAAGAAATCTAATGAATTGCAATTACTCACTTATGATTACAGCTCTGATACTCAAAAATTGGAGATAATTGAGATTCCTGATACTTGTATAATTGTTATCGAAGGAGTATTTTTACAAAGAAAAGATTGGAGAAATTTTTACGATATTATAATTTATTTGGATAGTTCGAGAGAAATGAGATTCAATCGTGAATCTCAAGCCACCAAGAATAATATAGAGAAATTTCAAAATAGATACTGGAAAGCCGAAAATCATTATATGGAGGTTGAAACTCCATTAGCACAAGCTGACATAGTTATTCGAAATTAAATAATATCAAGTAAATCTTTTACGCAACTATTCCCAAAATAGAAAATAAAAGCAATGGAACGAATTCCATTGCTTTTTCAATTGCTAATTAACTGTTCAAAAATAGTGTAAATATGCTTACTAATTCGGTTGTAAATTGATGTTTTCTACTTCTTAACTGAACCCGTTAAGCGCTTAGCCTGTTTTTTATTATGGCAGTGAGTAACAAGAGGAGAGGGAGGATAATTTGAAACGGGAGATGCAAATAGTAAGGAGCGATAGACTGCCCTTCATAAATATGGGCGATATAACTACGTGCCGAGGCGATAGATACAAATAAAATAATCAGGCCAATGGGCAAAATAAGTAAATTTTTTTGTTCAATTTTGAATAAATGAGATGCACCGAGAACGGCACAATAGAAAAATATACTAATTTTAAAAAAACCTAATATAACTGTTCCAAAAACAATAAGCGCACCAATACGTGAAATAAAATCTGCAATATTAATTAGTGAAGCAGATGCCAAGATTGGAAAGGAAGAAGTGGACGTCAAGGTCTCACCTAAAATAGCTAGATGGATAATAGACGAAATGGCTAAATAAATTCCACTGACGGCGATAGCAAAAATTCCGTATTTCAGTGCTTTTTCTTTTTTGCTTAAAAAAGGTAACAACATTGTGAAGACGATTATCTCTCCAAAAGGTTCAGTGATAACAGTAGGAAACAATGTGTTCAAAATTGGCTCCCATCCATTTTCCAAAACTGGTAAAAGGCGAGGAAATTGGTATAAATCACTGAAGGTTTCTCCAAGAATAATGAGAAAAATAATAAGAAAGATAAAGAATAAGCATATGGTTGAGATTCGTCCGAGAGCATTGATACCTTTCATTAACGCATAGGATGTAGATAGAATCAATAATATACCCATTAACAAAATACTCGTGTTAGGGTAGGACGTAATGACTAGCAACTCGGTAAAAATCCGTAAAACCCGTGAAGCCAGGTAGATAAAGTAAACAGTGTATAGTAAACCAACAAACCAACCAAGGTAGGTTCCCCATATTTTTTGGACATATGTAGTCAAAGGGACATTAGGATAGTAACGGAACAACCCGATGTATACGCAATAAATCACCATACCGACTAAGGCTCCTAGTAACAAGGTAATCCAAGCATCTTTTTTGGCATCTCGTGCAACATCGAGAAGAAGGGCACTTCCAAATTGAACCAGTATAATGCTGCAAAATAATTGTGAAGGTTTTATTTGTAGTTTTTCTTGCATATCAATCCTTCTCTCCTTTTGGATAAACTGGTCGAATAGGAGCATTTTGCATATTTGTTCGCGCGACAGATATTTTTACTTTTACACGAACTTCAGCCTTTCCAAAGTAAGCAGGCCATTGATCTTTTATTTTTTTCCACTTTTTTGGATGTTTGTTACGGTATGCTTCTCCAAATCCGAATATATCACTTTCTTTCTTTTGCGCTTCCCTGATTCCTTTTTCCAGTTGTTTTTTTAATTTTTTGATCGCCTTTTTCTCGGTCTGAATAATATCTTTCGGTTGTTGATAGAGAATGTCTTGACAAGTTGTTTCATCAACCGAGCCACGTCCATTTACTTGAAGAGTCAATATAGCTTCTCCATCCTCTATTTCTGTTTGTAAAGATGATTTTATATTTGTCAAACTAAGAGAAAAAGAGTCTTCTCCACAAGGAACATCAATATTCGTAGCTTTGGCTTTTTGCAAGGCGATTCCGGCAGCTAATCCATCTTCCTCATCCAACCATCCTACTAAATCATCATTTCGGAATAGCCCGACTCCTTTTATTTTCGTTACTGGAGGTTTAATTTGCAATGCATTTTCTTGTGTGGGCACTTTTTCATCAATATTAGGGAGGGTAATGCCAGTTACTGCTATTTCTCTCCCGTAGAGTGTTGTATCCTCAATGATTTCTTGGATACTCGTTGAAAACTCTTCCCCTAATATATCTTGAGAATACTGTAACTTTTGAATATTGGATAGGGCAGGAATTTTCTCTAGTGCAGACACATCACTTAATAATGTTTGGGCAGTAGTCTCTCTTGCGATAAGAACGGGAGTATCAATTGATGCTTGAGGACTGCGGGCAAATTGATCTAGTACTTTGTGAATACCATCTTGCGCGGCCTCTTCATTCAGTACAACGAGAGATGTATGCCCAAAAAACAAAGGGCGAGAGACAGTATTTGATGCCTTCCGTATGGCATCGACAATATTACTTCCTTTTTCTACGGTATTGATAACAGTTAATGCTTTACCAGTAGGAGCAGTTCCTCCACCGCCAGTTACTTCACTAGGATTGACAATTTGTAAAGTAACTTCGTAGGGATTTTCTTTATCGTTTGTTCTATCTATCCCCATTGCAATGACAAAAGATAATTTGTTTAATTCACGATAGTCACCACAACCAGCAAGAAACAGCGGAATGAATATACATATACAAAGTTTATTGACTATTCTTTTCATTTCCATCACCATGTTTCGTTTCTTCTTGGGTTTGAGATTGTTGTGCCGGTATTGGTTTTTGTTTTTGAAATTGGACAGGAAATCTAAAGAAAGTGTCCTTTTGCTCACTTTTTACAAATGGAGTAATTGGAGATAGGTACGCAACACCGAATGATTCTAGGCTTACAAGGTGAACGAGCAGAATAAGTAGCCCTAGGGCAATTCCTAATAAACCAACAAAAGCGGCAGCAAACATAAACAGAAAACGTAATAACCTTACTGATACAGATAGGCTGTAATGAGGAAGTGTAAAGCTAGAAATGGCGGTAATTGCAACAATAATTACCATCGCAGCAGAGACTAGTCCTGCTTGTACAGCAGCTTGTCCTAAGACAAGTGCCCCTACAATAGAGACAGCTTGACCAACAGCACGGGGCATCCGTATCCCAGCTTCTCGCAATATTTCAAAGGCAAATTCCATTAACATTGCTTCAACAATGGTTGGAAAAGGAACACCTTCTTCTTGAGCGGCCAAGCTAATTGCAAGAATGGTTGGCATCATTTCTTGATGATGTGTAGTTATTGCGATATATAGTGCAGGAGCCAATAAAGCAACGCCAAAAGTGACGGCTCTAAGAAAGCGAACAAAAGTAGCGATATACGATTGTTGGTTATAATCCTCAGGAGACTGCATTAATTGAGTAAGTGTTGCTGGTACAACTAATGCGAAAGGTGTCCCATGAACGAGAATGGCAATTCGTCCTTCCAATATGTTTCCAACTACAGTATCTGGCCGCTCTGTATTTAATACAGTAGGAAAGGGAGAACGAGTATTACTTTGCAAAATTTCTTCCAAGTATTCAGATTCTAAAATGGCTTCTAAATTAGCCTGATTTAATGTTTCCTTCACATCGTTTAACAAAGAAGATTTCACCACATCATCCATGTAAACAAGGGCAATGTCAGTTTTGGTTACTTCTCCGAGAACAATCCCTTCTATTCGTAAGCTGTTGCTTCTTATTCTCTGCCGTATGAGAGAAGTATTGGTTCGGATAGATTCGGTAAAACAATCTTTCGCTCCTCGAACAACTGTTTCGGTTGTTGGTTCAGCAATGGATCGAGTTTGTCCACCTCTTGTGGAGGCGATTAAAACTTCCGTTGAGCCATTTACGAATATAGCCGTATCACCACAAAGGACAGCAAATATTGCTTCATTCCATGTTTTCACTTTTTTGATACTAGAAATGTTAACGGTATTCATCACTTGATCTAATGTGACTCCGTCTGTAGCGGATTGTTCTTGTTGAGATTTACTTGCTGTTGCCTGCGATTGTGTGGACTTACTTGTTGTTGCTTGTTCTTGCAATGGCTCAATGATTCCTTCGATAATTCGTTGTTCATCAGAGATACCATCAATATGTACAATTGCCACAGGGGAGGTGGAATTCTCGCCAAGAAATATTTTACGGAGTAAGAAATCAGAGTCTGCCCCTAAATCTTCTTGTAATTGCTGAATATTTGTATCTAACTTGTCTGATATTACAGGTTCATTAGATGGAGGTTGCTTCTTTTTTCGAAAGAGTTGCATGATATTTCACCTTTTCTTTTTGCTGTTGTCTCGTTTATGGTTTCCTAATGTTTGGAGTTTATGCAGAGGGGAAAAGGTAAAAAAGACCTGATAGCAGGTCGTCTTTTCTTGATATCACATTTACTCATTTTTTTCAATATAGCCTTCAAAACTAAAATTACTATTAGAACCATAAAAAGCCAGATAAACATCTTCAAGTGTCTCTGTTTCTGATATTGAGAAATTTTTTTTAGAATTCCCAGGAATCGTAATAGGTTCTTTCACACTATGCATAATATCCTTCATTACTATTATATTTAAAGAGCTACTACCGGTGTTTTCTATGCAAACATTATAATTGTTACCTTTTGGAAATTCATAATTTGTAAATAGGTTTCCATATCCAGATGATCCCGAAAAATAATATGCTCCTTGAGTCCACACTTTTGCTGGAATACTTCCGCCAAGCCCTCCGCTTTCTGATATAATATCAGGCTCATCTGAAATTATATCAGGGCTATCCCTTGATACGCCAAGTAATTTTTCATCATCTATTTCTACTACCTCTGTTTCTTTAGATTCCTTGTTAAAAATGGAGAAACTGACCAAAATAATCGATGAACCTGATAGAAATAAAAACAAAATAATAAAAATTTTTGATACCATTATGGGTTCTTACATCCTGCAACTGTTTTTTCGATGAGGTTCTTCGATTGCCTTATCGTGCAGTTTGAACAGCTGGT
>DAIDKD010000208.1 GCA_027451065.1 Bacillaceae bacterium
TAATTGGTCGCACTTTACCAATTACCACCCCCATGATAAAGGAGTGAAAGACATGGATGGACAAGTAGCAAAGGAGCGGATTGATTTCCTACGAGAAACATTGGAAAAATTAAGTGAAGAGTACTATGAGTTGGATACTCCTTCTGTTTCTGATGCAGAGTATGACCGTTATATGCAAGAATTAATCTCTTTAGAAGAGCAATTCCCAGAATACCAAACAGATGATTCTCCATCTGTGCGCGTTGGGGGAAAAGCATTGGATTCATTTCAAAAGGTAGCCCATCAAACTGCAATGTTGAGTCTAGGAAATGCTTTTGATGAAGGAGATATTCGTGATTTTGATCGAAAAGTGCGAGCAGATACTGAAGAAGTAACTTATGTTTGTGAGCTGAAAATAGACGGATTGGCAATTTCTTTACGCTATGAAGATGGAAAGCTTCTAGTCGGTGCTACACGAGGTGACGGTGAAGTCGGAGAAGATATTACTAATAATTTAAAAACAATCCACACCATCCCCTTGCGACTGAAGGAACCCATATCCTTTGAAGTTCGGGGTGAGGCGTATATGCCAAAAGCATCTTTTGAAGCATTAAATGCGGAGAGAGCAGCAAAAGAGGAGATGCTTTTTGCCAATCCACGAAATGCAGCGGCTGGATCCCTGCGCCAATTAGATCCGAAAGTTGCAGCTTCTCGCAATCTTTCCTATTTTGTTTATGGGTTAACGGGGACAACTTTAACTTCCCATAGTGAAGCGCTAGATTATTTAGAGGAATTAGGCTTTATGACAAACCCGAACCGCCGAGTTTGTCGCAATATTGAAGAGGTGCTTGCCTACATTGAAGAATGGCAAGGAAAACGTGGAGAACTTCCTTATGAAATTGATGGAATTGTTGTAAAAGTAGATTCTTTTTCTTTGCAGGAAAAGCTAGGTTCAACAGCAAAAAGTCCACGCTGGGCTATTGCATATAAATTTCCAGCTGAAGAAGTAACAACAAAGCTGATTGATATTGAATTAAGCGTTGGGCGGACTGGTGTTATTACTCCAACAGCTATATTAGAACCTGTTCGTGTGGCAGGAACAGTAGTAAAACGTGCTTCTTTGCATAATGAAGATTTGATTCGTAAACAAGGTATCATGCTTGGAGATACAATAGTTTTGAAAAAAGCTGGAGATATTATTCCACAAGTAGTCAGTGTGCTTACGAAACACCGGACAGGAGAAGAAAAAGAATTCCACATGCCTACTACTTGTATTGAATGTGGTAGCCATTTAGTACGATTGGAAGAGGAAGTGGCCCTTCGTTGTGTAAATCCTTCTTGTCCGGCACAGATTCGTGAAGAGCTGATCCACTTTGCTTCTCGCAATGCGATGAACATTGAAGGTCTGGGAGAACGTGTTATCGCCCAGTTATTTGCTGAAAAATTAATATCCACTGTAGTTGATTTATATGACCTAAAGCTAGATCAGTTGTTACATTTAGAACGATTTGGTGAAAAATCAGCCACTAACCTCATCCAAGCGATTGAGAAATCTAAGCAAAATTCTTTAGAAAAGGTATTGTTCGGCTTAGGTATTCGTCATATTGGCGCCAAGGCAGCAAGGACTTTGGCACAGCATTTTGGTACAATGGAGGCATTAGAACAAGCAACAGAAGAAGAACTAACCAACATTGATGAAATTGGGTCAAAAATGGCTGATTCTGTTGTGAAATTCTTTGCTCAGGAAGAAGTTCAAACATTAATTGCTTCTCTAAAAAATCATGGTCTTCACATGGAATACAAAGGACCACAGGTCGTAAAAGAAAGTGAATCTGTGTTCTTCGGAAAAACCATTGTATTAACTGGGAAATTAACACAATTGACTCGAAGTGAGGCGAAAAAAGAAATCGAAGCTCGCGGTGGTAAAGTTACAGGAAGTGTTAGCAAAAGCACAGATATAGTCATCGCTGGAGAGGCAGCTGGTTCTAAATTAACCAAGGCTGAGGAACTTGGAATAACCGTTTGGAACGAGGAACAATTAGTAGTAGAACTAGGAGAGTGAGGTGTTAGGAATGAAGAAACTATTGCTACTATTCGCAACAGCAGTAATTATTTTTACAGGATGTTCAAATGAATCGGAACCAGAGGAAGAGACGAACCAAGAAAGCGCTAGAGAAGATGTGACTGTTTCAAGGTTTACTATTTCAGATGATTTTTATAATACCCTTTTTCCATTTGAAGTAAGTGCGGCACTCTTAAGTAATACGAGCGTGGCTACTAATATGACAGGACGATTGGATGCTGATAGTTTTGAGCGAGGTCTATTACGCTTAGCCCAAGAAGAATTTCCCACGGAAAATTATATTTTTCAAGAGGGGCAATATTTAAATAATGCGACCATATCTAGTTGGCTGAGAAGAGAAGCGGAGAACAATCCTGATGGTCTGAACCCTACATTGCCGGATTTAGGATCAGCTGAGAGGAATCATGAAGCAGCCCCACTGTATCTAGCACAAATTTTAGAGCACAATTATCTAGTAGAAGACGACAATGGTAATTATGTACTAGGCGGTGTCGTAATCGGTCTTGTAATGAATAGTGTTCATAACTTTAATTTGCCAGATGAAGAAGGTGGATTTCCTCGTACAGTAAATATCTCAGAAGAAGATTCACGAGCACAAGGCGAAGAAATGGCAGGAGAAATTTTACAAAGAATGAGAGCAATTGAAGGGTTGGAGGACGTCCCAGTTTCCTTTATGATTTATAAACAGGAAACAGGAAGTTCATTGGTTCCTGGTAATTTTATCGCAAGAGCCGATGTTGGTAGCGGACAGAGTTTGATTGGCGGCTGGAGTGATATAAATGAAAGTAACTTTCTTTTTCCATCATCAGCTGCTGAGGAAAATGTAGCAAGTGATAGTGCAATTTTTAACACCTTTGTTGCAAAGGTTGGAGAATTCTTTCCAAATTATATAGGGGTAATTGGCAGAGGGTTCTATGTGAATAATCAGCTACAAAGGTTGAAAATTGATATTCCTATGAACTTTCAAAGTAGGACAGAGGTTGTTGGATTTACTCAATATGTCGCAAGTTTAGTGACTCAATATTTTCCGAACTTTATTGAAGTGAATGTATACATCTTTTCCACAACGAGGCAAGAAAGCCTTATTGTGAGAGAAGCAGATGCCGCGGAGCCAGTTGTACAGATACTTAGGTAGTAACAGATACGAACGGAAAATCAGAACAAAGTTCAGTAAGTCTGAGATTTTGTTCTGACTTTCCGTTTTTTCGAATCTGAGAGAAACTTGAACTTCCTGATTAATGTTGAAGATATCTAGTTTATGATTTTTCCACGACAAAAAACACCTGTAAGCGTGGTCGTGAACGATTTAGTCGTTGACTTCATTTGCTCGAAGGTGTTGATATGATTGAGATTTACCTGTATAGAAAAAAGTATGGAGCATAGGGGGCTCGAACCCCTGACCTCTACGCTGCCAGCGTAGCGCTCTCCCAGCTGAGCTAATGCCCCGAAATTATCAATATTTTATCCATATTGACCAGAACTCTAATTGAATTGTAATTTAATTCATGATAGTAGTCAATAGAAAAATAAAGATGGACTATCAATATTACATAGATATAATTAGTCAACATAAACATTTGATTTTTTCACTAACAAAAAAATCCTCTTCTTTGCACAATTTTCTTGTATAATCATATATAGAAGGATGACAGATTTTAATATTTAACCTGCAGTACCCACTTATTTATTAAATATGGCGATGATGAAAGATGTAGTGATGCTCATCCTCACTACGTTTGGAACAAAAATATATATATAATGAAGGAAACCTTGTGTTATTGGCAACCGAAAGAATAGGAGAGGAAGAAGTAAATGCAGAAGCTATTAGCGACAGATTTAGATGGAACACTAGTATTCGACCAAGTAAAAATAAAGGAAGAAAACTTGCAAGCCATCAAGAAACTAAAGGAGCAAGCTCACTATCTTGTCATTGCGACAGGAAGAGGTTTTTCAGACAGTGTTTTCTTAAAGAATAACTTCCAAATTGACTACGATTATATGGTATTGCTGAATGGAGCTTTATTAATAGATAAAGATGACAAAGTTATCAAACAAGATGTTATTGCCAATAATTTAGTCTTGGATATTTACAAAAAATATGCGAGAGATAATTGGCCGATGGCTTTTTGTACTGGATTTGGCTATATTCGTTATCAGCAAGAACCGAATGAATTAACGAAAAATGATGTGTTTATTGATTCATTAGATGAATTAAAAGAGCACGCCATTTCATTAATCTCTATCGAGTGCTTGGATACTTCTATTGAGGAAATGGAAGAAGCGACGGACTTCATCAACAAGTATTACGGAGAGCATGTGATTGCATATCGTAACGCTTATTTCATCGATGTTGTACCAAAGGGAAATTCCAAAGGTGAGGGTGTTTTGGAAGTTGCCAAACTTTTTGAGGTTACCGAGGAGTATATATATACAATCGGTGATTCATGGAATGACGTATCTATGTTTGAAATCACTAATCATTCTTTTACATTTCCTCATGTGGAAAAAAAACTGCAACATTACGCAAAGAATATTGTAGAGAATGTAGCTGGATGTATTGAAATGATATTGGCGGAGTAGAAGAAGAGAACAATATTTCTTCATGAATCCCGCTTCACACCTTGCTAGTAAGGAAGAAAATTTGGTATTATCAATATATTGTGGAAAAGTTACGAATAAAAATGGAGGTGTCCCAATTGTCACGAATTTCAGAAGAACAAGTAAAGCACGTTGCTCATTTAGCAAGACTTGCAATTACAGAAGAAGAATTACACAAATTTACAAAACAATTAGACGCGATTATTTCCTTTGGAGAAGAGTTAGCGGAAGTCAATACAGACGGAGTTGAGCCTATGTCTCACGTGTTGGCCATGAAAAATGTTATGCGTGAAGATGAACCGAAGGAGTGCTTAACAGTAGAAGAAGTATTGAAAAATGCACCAGACCAAGAAGACAATCAATTCAAAGTGCCAACAATTTTAGAATAGGAGGGAACTATTTTGTCATTATTTGATTATTCTGTATCAGATTTACATAAAAAATTACAAAGCAAAGAAATTTCTGTCACCGATTTAGTTGATGAATCTTATGCTCGTATTAGTGCAGTAGAAGATAAAATACAAGCTTTCCTTACTTTAAATGAAGAAGAAGCACGTAAGCAAGCGAAAGTATTAGACGAAGCACTAGGAACAACGAGCGCTACTAGTCTTTTATTCGGGATGCCAATTGGTGTGAAGGATAATATTGTTACAAAAAACCTTCGTACGACTTGTGCAAGTAAATTTCTAGAGAATTTTGATCCTGTTTACGATGCGACAGTTGTTGAAAAGCTAAAGCAAGAACAAACAATTACGATTGGAAAATTAAACATGGATGAATTCGCCATGGGTGGTTCTAATGAAAACTCAGCATTTTCACCAGTTCGCAATCCGTGGAATACAGACTTCGTACCAGGCGGTTCAAGCGGCGGTTCAGCAGCCTCTGTAGCAGCAGGAGAAGTTTTATTCTCATTAGGTTCCGATACAGGTGGTTCTATTCGTCAGCCAGCGGCATATTGCGGTCTTGTTGGAATGAAGCCTACTTATGGACGAGTATCTCGTTTCGGTTTAGTGGCTTTCGCATCTTCATTTGATCAAATCGGACCTGTATCGAAAACAGTTGAAGACAACGCATATTTACTAGAAGCAATTGCTGGAGTTGATCCAATGGACTCAACTTCCGCCAACATTGATGTGCCAAACTATGCTTCTGCTTTAACAGGAGATATCAAAGGATT
>DAIDKD010000209.1 GCA_027451065.1 Bacillaceae bacterium
GCCTCCAGGCGGGGCATCCAGCGCGCCATGAAACGGCGGTCCTGGCAGATGCCAGTATGAAACAATTCTTCTAGTTTCATAAACGCTAGTTTCCGCAAAGACCTTGTATCGTAACCTGAATTAATCCCCCAATTGACCAAATCCATTCTTGCTTGAATAAATTCCTCACGAGCTTGTTTTCGAGATTTTGTTTTATCTGTTTGGCAAAGAAAATGATGAGCATCAGATAAGTTGAATTCTTTGGCAAATACACGATAAAGGGAAGTCATCAACGAATTGTCCTTATCAGTCACAAAGCGCCATTCAGAAGCCTTTACAAGTTGTTTAATGAGCCAATAATGGGCAATGGTTGTATAAGTCGAGTTGATGTGCAATCCATCAATATATTTCGCTCTCCTTTCAATTTTCTCTAAATCTTTCCGATACTCTGCATCCGTTTGTGATTCATTTTTTGACGGAGGCATTGGATAATGAGAATATTTCGGTATCCTTGCGTGTTTTTTGGCAAATTTATTTAAGTGGTCTTCTTTCAAAAGAATGGTATCAAGGGCAATATCCTCTAATGAAATATCCCAATCATATGCTATATCACTGCGAAACACATACCTTGAAAGTACATCGGCAGTAATTACCACATTGGTAGGGAATTGACTTTCTTCCACATCATCATATCGGCTGCCACCCATTCCTTTTTTGCGAACATTATTGAGGAAATATACCATCTTATCGGTATTTAACCACATTTCTTTAAAATGCATCGTTCGAAGGGGTTTGGTTTCGTGTCGTTCCAAAAACTCCAAACATCTCCGATAAATAAATTCTAGTTTGTTATAATATGTGCCTCGCCCGATTTCTAAGATTTCACAAGTTCTTGTAATTGGAACTCGACTTAGTAACAATTTCATAAACAAAGGCAGTATGTCACTTCTTTGTTGGTGATAGGTGATGGAACTTCTGCTGTTTGGCAAGACATTGGTAAACTTCTTGCACGATTTACACTGCCATCGCTGAGATTTACCTGTACTTTTTCCTTGTTTATAAAATGCTTTCGGTTCATTGAAAGGAGTAGAATCTTCGAAAATACATCCATCCTTATGAAACTGATAATCAGGTTCCATATTTTGAACACTGTTAATTTGGATTAACCTCTCGATTTCTTGGGAAATCGACCAATTTGATAAAGTAACCGTGTGACAACTTAATGTTGCTCCTTTGGTAGGGTTAATAGGGTCGGGATTGCAATAAATTATTTTTTCAGTTCCAGAACCTGATAATCTGTATCGGCTTGGTTTTCTTTTGGTCGAAAACTTTTCTTGGGGAAGACCGTGCCATTTACAGTAGGGGTTAGCACAATGATTATATTGTATTTGATAGGTCTTTCCGTTCCATGTAAATTCAATCGGCATAAACAATAAATCTTTGTATTTTGTTCCGAACTGTTTTGGAGTTAATACATCATAGTCTTTAATCCTTTCTGATATTTCTTCGCTTGAAATAGGAGAAGAGATAGAAATGAGATTATCTTCTTTGGTCGCCAATCGTTTAAATTTAGCCAATCTTATCAGTCTCCACTAAATCTTCGATTTCTAATTGCTTTACAATCCTTCTGTTATTTCGCTTGTTTTTAATCCAATTCAGAAAATCCTCATCATCCAAAAGGTTGAGCAGAAGCATATCGACCACTTCGCTTTCGCTGTACTCTGTATATTCTGCATAAGTCTTCACGATAGTTCTTACTCGTTCGGATATGAACCAATCTACTTTTTCTGCTTTGGTATTTTTCGGATTAATGAACTTCAATGCTTATCATCCTCCATCATCTAAAATTGGTCATACAATTAGTATATCCATTTAATACCATTTTTAGCACTGATTTTGCAAGGAGTCTGCTTTTCAGCAGACTTTTGATGATATGAATGATAATTATACTGATAATTCACCTGTTAAAAGTTCAAAACTCCTTATATATCAACAAATAAAAGATGTCCAATTCATATGCGAATTAGACATCTAATTGTATTGCTAATTTAAATTTTCTACTTTAAAACCGAACCCGTTACTAAGCGCTTAGCCTGTTTTCTTGCTGTTCTTCACAATATTCCGATGACTAATAACAAGTAAAAGCATGTAGCAAACAAGCAAAATCAATTCCTGTCCTCTGATTAGCCGAAAAGGAAGAGTTAGCACGTCAAGAATTAGATGAAAAGGAATTGGCTGTATCAAATCCAACAAAATGACTAAGCCGACATTCAGTCCTGCTAATAAGATAAAAATTAAAAATACCTTCATACTTTTATCATCCTTTTTACCTTATCTTGTGCATAAATGTATTTGTCTATTCTCAGCTTTTGGCATGTATCAAGAAATTATCGACGTTTAGGGCACGGTCCATATTTATTATCACTTACGTAGAATCATAGCAATACCGTACGTAACATCAATTACACGGATGATTGCCGCTCCTGTTGATTCAACTAGAAAACTCAAAATAAAGGAAGATTTCCGCCCTTTTCAGACTGCCTGCTTTTATACTACGATATTATGATTTCTTAGACGTAGCTTATATTACAAATTATACTTGCTTCAATTTCTTCTCATCAATACAATACTGTAAGTCTGCTACGGCTTTCGTGAACGCTTGGTCGTGGGAAACGAAAATAATTGTCCCCTCGTATGCACTAATAAAATGCTCCAATGCTTCGATAGCATGAATATCCAGGAAGTTAGTCGGTTCATCCAACAATAGAATATTATATTCCCCTAGGAACAGCTGACAAAGTTGAAGACGAATCGCTTCACCGCCACTCAATGACTTCACATCTTTTAATAAATCCGTACCTGTAAATTGCATAGAATGCAAAACACTTCTTAAAAAGCTTTCATCATATTCGGAGCGATTTTTAAGGAATTCAAGCACTGTTTCATCATTTGTAAACTGATAGCTCATTTGCTGAAAGTAACCAATCTTCGCCTTAGGAGAAATAGTCAACCCTTCCCCTTTATTTGCAATATGCTGTAGTAACGTGCTTTTCCCGACACCATTCACACCAGTTATGGCAATTTTCTTGCCAAGGGGCATTTGGAAGCTAGTATCTTCCAGTAAGGTCTTCTCACCAACTGTAAGTGTAAGTTGATCCGCCATAATTGGAAACTTATTGTGTATGGCTGTTGCTTTTGACTGACGAAAGATTATTTTCCTTTCTTCTTGCACCGCCTCTACTTCCTGAAGTTTTTCCATCCGCTGCTCAATTGCTTTTGCTGCACGGTGTATTGCTTTTTGGCTTGTAGCTTTAGATTTTGTTTCAAACATTCGATTTGCTTTTGCTTTCTTTTCTTTCTTCGATATACTTCCTTGTGCAATTTTTTCGGCTTTTTCCATCTTTTCTCGTGCAGCTTTTTCAAGTCGGCTTTTCTCTTTGATAAATTGTTCATGAGCTTGATTCTGCTGAAAACGCTCCAGTTGTTTTTGTTCCGCGTATTGGCTGTAATTTCCCGAGTAAACATGTACCTCTCCGTCGCCCACTTCCCAAATGGTTGTAACAAGCTCATCTAAAATAGCACGGTCATGACTAATTAATACAAGTGCTCCGTAGTAATAACGGAGTTCCTCTAGGAAAAAAGAAATGCCTTCTTGATCTAAGTGAGTTGTCGGCTCATCAATTAACAGCCCTTCGTAATAATGAGTAAACAACTGGGCTAGTTTCAACCTTGTTTGCTCACCGCCACTAAGTCCATCTGAATTTTTAGGAACTGACAATTTTCCAAGTAATGACGGATCTACTTCAGCAACAGAAGGAGCTTCTATCTGTTCAAAATAGCCACTCTCTACATATTTCGTCACTTTCCCCTTCGTTGGTTGAACCTTGCCAGCAAGCAACTTTAGTAAGGTACTTTTCCCAGCTCCATTTTTTCCAACGATTCCGATGCGGTCCAATTGATATACCGCCAATCTATCAACTTTTAGTATTTCTTTATCTAAATATGTCACTTCGACATTTTCTAATTCAAAACATAATTTTTCCATTTTCGCTACCTCCGAAATTTATCATTTCGTATCGATAGCTAAGTATCGATACGAGCTTACTTTATGAAGCTCGTATCAATTAAAAGAATAATAAGAATTGCATGCTTCTTCCTCCCTATTTTGAGATTTCCACTAAAAAGTCGATTTATTCCCCACAATATAGAAAGAGTCAACTTAGAAAGCTTGATTTCATAGCTTTTCATCGTAGTTGACTCTTTCAGCGGACTGTTTGAAAAAGGAGAAATTTTCCCTTTTCAAACAGTCTGAATAAATAGGTATAGATATCCAGTAGAGCGAAAAAATTTCTACAATCTATCTTAACCATATCCACACAGCAAATAACCCCTCTCATACAAGTGGTCTTTTCGATATGTGTCCTATGAATTAATATAGTTGTAAACACACCACAATCATCGCTCCTCTCAAATTTCTATTTCATTCTAATTGTTCCATAAAAAAAAGTCAATGCTTATGGAGATAATTTTCCTCTTATCTCCATAGGCAAAGACTCTATATCACTATTCATTCACCCATCTTCTAGCACGATGTTTATCCTACAGATTTCAACGGGACATCTTGCGTTACATCCATTTCCTCTTTTTTATGAACTACTAAGAAAATTGCACCTATCCCCATCACTACAGCAAATCCAGCTAAATAGAATAGTGCGCCAATGAAGTTCGTCTCAAATACCATATATATTAATAGCGCCGCTCCAGCTATTGATAATCCCGGCATGATAAATCGATTAAATACAGACCAAGTTTTTTCTTTTCTCATGACATTCACGAAAATCGGAATATAGAATGACATTAATGTGATTGGCGCCAAACTTGAAATGGCAATATTCACATCACCAAACCATCTTGTGTGATACGGATAATCTTGAGCATTTGCAAAGACTAGAAACATCATGATACCACAGAAGATTAACGAGATCGCTGCACTTGTTGGCGGCATATCTGTTTTTGGATCTACAGTTTTCACAAAATCAGGTTTTGGTCCCATCCCTCGTAAAGCAATCGAATAAAAAGTCCTAGCTCCTGCCATCATTGCACTATTCATAGCACCTAAACATGAAATAATAATAAAGACAATCAATACACTGCCAAAGGCATTTCCAAAAACATTTTCAAACCCCAAGCGAATTCCTCCAGGTGTACTTAACGTAGCAGCATGTGTTGATCCAAATACTCCAATTGTATAAATAACATAAATAGCAATGATGATAATTGATCCGATAATAATAGCTCGCGGTAAGTTTTTCTTGCTATCCTTGATTTCACTATTCATCATTAACACTTCTTCTGCTCCAGCATATGCAAATACTGTCGCCAATACCGCTACATAAAGTGGGTTACGTCCATCTTCAAGAACACTAATATATGTTAAGTTTTCTGCAATTGTTCCATTATTCATTCCAACGAGAACACCAACAATACCCATCAATAATAACGGAATTACTTTAATAAATGTTGTAGAAACTTGGAATTCTCCAGCAAGTTTTGGTGAAATAACATTCATCGTATAAATACCTATTAAGAAAATTCCTGCTAACATCCAAACAGCTCCACTTGTATTCGGCTGTTCCCATCCTAGTAACGTTGCAGTAAATCTTGCACTTACCCAAGCCAATACTGCCACAAATGACGGATAAAGAATTGTTCCTAAAAACCATGCCAAGAAATATGAATATTTTCTACCTACCAATTGATCTGAAAAGTCCATTAAACCGTTCATACCTTCTTTATTGGAACAGGTCGTCGCCACGGACAGCGCGCTCAGGCGGGTCGCGGAAGTGCTG
>DAIDKD010000210.1 GCA_027451065.1 Bacillaceae bacterium
TCGGAGAAGAATCCAATTTGGCGAATTTAAGTCAGGCTATCTTTAGTGTAACAAACCCAGGAATCACAACAGGAAGTTTTAAAAGTTTCCAAGATGCTTTCGAGTCCGTTGCAAGCTTCGCAAAGATGAATACAGGGCCAATTGTTTTTGTTATTGATGAATATCCATATTTAGCCAAATCAAGCGATGGTATTTCTTCTGTTCTTCAGAAGGTGATTGATAAGGAGTATCTGAAGTTAAATAATCTTATGCTGATTCTAACAGGATCACAAATGTCTTTCATGGAAGAGCAAGTACTGGGATATGAAAGCCCTCTTTATGGAAGAAGAACAGGTCAAATCAAATTAATGCCTTTGAGTTTTTCAGAATCTAGGTCGTTTCTCCCATCTATGCCAAAAGAGGATTTTATGACAATTTATGGATTAACAGGTGGGATACCGCTGTATTTAACAATGATGGAAGATTCTTTGACTGTAAAAGAGAACATTTTGAAAAATGTGTTGAGAAAAAATACATTTCTTTACGAGGAACCAGGTAATCTCCTCATGCAAGAGCTCCGTACACCTAATCGATATAATGATATCATTGCAGCGATTGCTGGTGGTGCATCTGAAATGAAAGATATTATAGGGAAAACGGGAATCCAATCAGGGCCGCTTACTAGGTACATCAGCACATTAATCGATTTAAATATCGTTGAGAAAAAATTATCGTTGACGAAAATTGCCAAAAATAAACCAATTTATACGGTTTCAGATGGGCTATTTCGCTTTTGGTATCGTTATGTACCGAAATACAAGAATTTTATTGAAACAAGCCGACTAGCGTTAGTTTGGTCAAAGATTGAAGAAGATTTACCACAGTTCACAGCTGATGTTTTCGAATCATTTTGTAGAAATTGGATTTTTGAGCAAAATGGGACAGAAAACATACCTTTTCTGGTTTCTGAGGTTGGATCGTGGTGGGGAAGAAATCCATTGATACACAATCAAGGTGCAAAGCAAGAAGAAGTCGATGTAATTGGATTAGGGATAGAAAAGCAAGATTTACTTGTGGGAGAATGTAAGTGGAGAAATGAGTTAACGGATACACCTGTTGCTGAGAAACTTATGGAGAGAAGTAACTTTTTTCCATACAGCAACAAGTCATTATATATCTTTTCGAAATCCGGTTTCACAGTGAAAATGAGAGCATTTGCTGCTTCAAATAGTATTCAGCTCGTGACCTTTTCGGAGATGAGTATAGAAGATTAGAGCAAAAGCGTTACTAGCTGAAAGTTTTTCAAAACAAGCAGATGGTACGTTCGATGCTGAGTATATGGAAACTTTTATTCCAAGAATGATTGCTATATTAAAGCCTGAATCTGTTGAAGAAGTACAAGGTATCATGACACAATTCAGCGGACATTCTCGTTAATCATGATTGTTCAGGTCATGACTATATGTGAGTGTTGAGACTTTGCGTTTCAACACTCTTTTCATATATTTATTTCAATGTTGAAGATATACAAGGGTTTTCTTTTATTTATTATCATGAATCCAAGTAGTTTTTTCTTTATAGGATGTTCTTTTAGCTGATTTACTTTGCATATCAGGGTATCCTACATAGATAAAACCAAGAATCTCGTCTATTTCCCGTAATCCAAATAATGCTTTCGTTTTTGGATGATAAGCTGGCTTGCCAGTTCTCCAAATAGCCCCCAAACTCAACTGATGGGCGGTAAGGAGAATGTTTTGGATAGCGGCATTTACAGCGCATATTTCTTCTAGTTTGCTAACCTTAGAATTATTAGAAGGTACCACAGCAACGACGATAATAACGGGAGCACGCAACGATTTTTTTTCTATTCTTAGCAATTTTTCTTGATTTTCTTCTGTTGTAGAGTCTGTCATGTCCTCTTTTGCTATCTCGGCGAGAACTTTTCCTAATGCAAGTCGTCCTTTACCAGTTAATACAAAAAATTTCCACGGCTCAGTGTGATGATGATTTGGAGCCCAAGTTGCTGCTTCTAATAATTGCTCGATTTTTTCTTTCTCAACAGGAATGTCTTTTACTTTTCCAACGCTTCTTCTTTCGTGTATTGCTTGTAAAACATCCATGTGTTCATCTCCTTATTGATAATCATTATCAGATATAATGTATCATGGAAAGGAAGAAAGGAGAATCTTTCTGCTTTGGCGAATGTAAGTCAGGCTATCTTTATTGTAACAAACCGAGGAATATCGATAGGAAGTTTTAAAATCTTTAAAAGTTTTCAAGATGCTTTCGAGACCGTTGCAAGCTTCGTAAAGGTGGCAGGGTCAAAGAAATACGATGTTTTTCAGGCGATTGCGAATCCGACACGAAGGTAGATTCTACAGTTATTAGCAAAGTCTGAACTCCCCATATTAGAAAGAAAGTAAAAATGTAAAAAATTGACATTGTTACAAATATTTGGTAAAATCTCCAAGAAAGCGATTACTACGGGATGGGGGTAATAAAATGCAAAAAAGATTTATGCTTTTGCTCTTTACTGTATTTTTTACTGTATCGTTAGTTGCTTGTAGTAGTAGTAAAGAAATGACAGGGTCTTCAAGTGACGGGAAATCGGATGACGAACAATTGGTTTTTGGCTATACATCAATGACACAGAACAATCCATTCTTTATTGTGCTGGAAAAAGCAATTCGTGAGGAAGTCGAGGCTAATGGAGATAAGTTGATTACAATGAATCCGGCAATGGATGTGTCACTTCAAATTAATCAAATTGAAGATATGATTGCTCAAGGGATTGATGCTATTTTCTTAAATCCAGTTGATTGGGAAGGGATTAGACCAGCACTAGCAATGCTAGAAGAAGCAGGAATTCCAATCATTAATTATGACACAGAAGTGAAGGATTTTGAATACGTAACTGCGTATGTTGGTTCTGACAACAAAAATGCTGGCCGAGTTGCTGGGGAAGATTTAGTAAAAAGTTTTCCTGATGGAGGGGAAATCGCTATTCTTGACAGCCCAACAATGAATTCAATTAATGATAGAATCGCAGGATTTATGGAAGCTATTGATGGAGCTAACTTTAAGGTGGTAGCTCAACAAGATGGAAAAGGAGATTTAGAAACATCTCTTCAAATCACAGAAGATATTTTGCAAGCACATCCTAACATTGTTGCTATCATGGGAGGAAATGATCCTTCAGCTTTAGGTGCTTTAGCAGCAGTAAAGGCAGCTAATAAAACGGATATTGCAATTTACGGCGTAGATGGATCACCAGATGCAAAAGCAGCTATTGCAGAAGGTGGGGCTTTTAAAGGCTCAGGTGCCCAATCGCCGATTTCAATTGGTAAGGAATCTGTAAAAGTTGCTTATAAAATATTAAATCATGAAGATTATGAAAAGAGAACTCCAGTAAAAACATTCTTAATTAATGCAGATAATATTGATGAATATGGTACAGAAGATTGGCAGTAATGAAAAGATGCTAGTTTAATAGTAGGTGACTCAAGGTAATAGTTATTAGTTTTTTAACGATACAAATTATGATAGAGGCTATAAAAACCTTCATATTTTGTACATACTATACTTATGGGTCACCTTTTTATTTTGAAATGAGGTGGATGTTATGGGGAGCAAATTATTGGAAATGAAAGGAGTAAATAAACGATTTCCTGGTGTTTATGCTTTAAAAGATGTGGATTTTACATTAGAAAGCGGAGAGGTTCATGCTCTTCTTGGGGAAAATGGTGCGGGGAAATCAACATTAATAAAAATACTTGGTGGTATTTATAGCATAGATGAGGGTAAGATTTTTATAGAAGGTAATGAGGTACAAATTGATAATGTAAAGGACGCAAAAAGTTATGGAATTAGCATTATTCATCAAGAAATTGTTTTAGTACCTTATTTATCCATAGCTGAAAATATTTACTTAGGGCAAGAACCATTAACAAAGTCTGGGTTTGTTGATAAAAAAAGAATGTTTGATAACGCTCAAAAGTTCTTAGATGATTTTGACTTAGGGTTATCTGCGGATACACTGATTAAGAATCTTACAGTTGCGCAACAGCAAATGATCGAGATACTTAAAGCTGTCTCTTTTAATGCTAATATTATTGTTATGGATGAACCGACCTCTTCTTTAAGTGAAAAAGAAGTAGAGTTTTTATTTAAAACGATTCGGAGTTTAAAGGCGAAAGGTGTAGGTATTGTTTATATTTCACATAGGATGAATGAGTTGCTTCAAATCACTGATAAAATCACAGTTATGCGTGATGGCATTTATGTTGGAACTGTTATTACGAAAGAAACAAAAATTGAACAACTAATAACCATGATGGTAGGTCGTGAACTAACGAATTATTATGTACGGGACTTCTGCTCTCTTGATGACATAGTATTAAGCGTAAATAATTTGTCTAAAAGAGGAGTTTTAGATAATGCTAGCTTTGAACTTCATAAAGGGGAGATTTTAGGGTTCGCAGGATTAGTTGGTGCAGGGAGATCGGAGCTTATGAAGTGTATTTTTGGATTGGATTCATTTGATAACGGGGAAGTTTTTGTGAACGGGGAAAAACTGATTATTACCAATCCTAATGACGCTATAAAAAATAAAATTGCTTATGTAACAGAAAACAGAAAAGAAGAAGGTTTATTTTTGATTAAATCAGTTCAATACAATGTAACAATAAAAGTTTTACATGAATTTTTAAAGTTCTTTAGAGTGAATTCTAAATATGAAAATAATATGACAAATAATTACATAAGAGAATTATCTATTAAAACTCCAAACACGAAACAGCTTGTTGGAAATTTAAGTGGTGGGAATCAACAAAAAGTATTGATTGCAAGATGGCTAGCAACAAAACCAAGAATACTAATTTTGGATGAACCAACAAGAGGTGTTGATGTTGGTGCCAAAGCAGAAATTTATGCAATTATGAATCAGTTGGTTCGTGAAGGTGTTTCAATCATTATGATTTCTTCCGAGCTTCCTGAAGTTATCAATATGAGTGATCGAATTGCTGTGATGTATAAAGGGAAAGTACAAAAGATGTTAAATAGGGAGCAGTTTAATCAAGAAACAATTATGTATTATGCTACGGGAGGCAATTAACATGGAAAAAGAAATTATCACTACCAAAAAAGAATACTCTTTTCAAATTGGCTCTTCTGTGAAAAAATTTTTACGTGAAAATATGGGAATTCTCATCGGCCTTCTCGTATTGTGTGTTATTATCTCTATCGTTAATAATAACTTTTTGTCATCCAAAAACTTAATGAATGTCTTAAGACAAACATCTACTAATTTATATTTAGCCCTAGCAATGACAATGATCATTATTTTAGGAGGTATTGATTTATCAGTAGGATCAGTTATGGCAGTAACAGGTGTTGTTACAACGATGTTGATTGCTACTGCAGGTATACCGGTTTTTGCCGCTGTTATGTGTGGTCTTCTAGTTGGAATTTTAGTTGGAGCTATTAATGGTTATTTTACAGCAACTACTGTCATACCACCATTTATTACAACTTTAGCGACAATGAATATTGCGAGAGGAGTAGCATATGTTCTGACAGATGGGCAACCCGTTCGTGTTATGTCTGACTCTTTTAACTATATTGGTTCTGGCTATATTGGAAGAGTATTACCAACACCGGTTTTGTATTTAATTATTTTTCTTATTATTTGCTATTTTATTATGAATAAAACCAAGCTCGGACGATATATATATGCTGTTGGCGGAAACCCAGAAGCAGCAAGATTTTCTGGAATAAATATTAAGAAAGTTCAAATTTTTGCGTATACTTTTAGTGGATTTATGGCAGCTATTGCTGGTATTGTTCT
>DAIDKD010000211.1 GCA_027451065.1 Bacillaceae bacterium
AGTAATTGTCAAAATCAGCTTTTGGGACAAGTTACTTCATTTTGGTAGTGCCATGATGCTGACAGCTGTAGGGCTTGGTTTCATTGGCTATTTTTTTGAAGGGAAAGTCACTCATACCATAAGTCCAGCGTTTTATGTCATTTTCGGATTTTCTTTCGCGATGATGTGTGGGGTAATATGGGAATTTTATGAGTTTTCCTGTGATGGTCTTATCGGAATGAATCTACAACGATTTCAAACAGAAGGTGGGATAGATTTAATTGGAAGAGTTGCTTTGATGGATACAATGGGGGATTTATGGGTGAATACAGCAGGTGCATTGATTTTTGTAATTATTTGTCTTATTCGTACAAAAAAAGAACCGCAATTTTTCAGTGAACTAGCGTTTTATCAAAAAAAGGATAGTAGCAATTATCCGTAAACACATACTCAATAGGAAGTGTCTATGCCTTTGTAACAACCATAGGCAAGGCACTTTTCGCTATGAGTGTGATAAGAAAAAATGTATAATAATATAAGAGTAGCTATTCAATAAAAGGAGAGTGGAGAGAAGTGGATAATTTTACATATTGGAATCCAACAAAATTAATTTTTGGCAAGGGACAAATTGAAAAGTTGAAAACAGAAATTCCTGTACATGGGAAAAAAGTGTTGCTTGTTTATGGTGGAGGAAGTGTGAAAAGAAACGGTTTATATGACCAAGTAATCGCTCAATTAAAAGAAATAGAAGCTACAGTTGTTGAGTTGGCAGGCGTAGAGCCAAACCCACGCTCAACTACAGCTCAAAAAGGGGCAGAGTTATGCAAGGAGCATGATATTGATTTTATTTTGGCAGTAGGCGGTGGAAGTGTTATCGATTGTGTGAAAGCAATTGCTGTTGCCGCGAAGTATGATGGGGATGTTTGGGATATTGTAACGAGAAAGTTCATCCCGACAGAAGCGCTTCCCTTTGGAACTGTGCTGACTTTGGCAGCAACTGGATCAGAAATGAACAGTGGCTCTGTTATCACAAATTGGGAAACGAAAGAGAAAAAAGGTTGGGGCAGTCCACTTGTATTTCCTAAATTTTCGATTTTAGATCCAGTGAATACATATACGGTTCCAAAGAACCAAACAATCTATGGTATTGTTGATATGATGTGCCACGTCATGGAGGATTATTTTCACCGTAGTCCGAATACACCGCTACAGGATAAGTATTCTGAATCTTTACTGCGCACAGTTATTGAAGTAGGTCCGAAATTGGTAAATGATTTAGAAAACTATGAGTTAAGAGAAACAATTCTTTATTGTGGAACAATGGCGCTGAATGGTACGCTAAGGATGGGGATAACAGGAGATTGGGCATCTCACCGAATTGAGCATGCGGTTTCAGCCGTCTATGACATCCCACATGGCGGTGGTTTAGCAATTCTTTACCCAAATTGGATGAAGCACGTAGCTGATGAATATATTACTAGATTTGCCCAGTTTGCCGAAAATGTATTCCACATTTCTTCTGAAGGAAAAACAGAGCAAGAAGTAGCATACGAAGGAATCGATGCTCTTCGTAATTTCTGGAATTCTATTGAAGCACCAAGCCGATTAGCCGATTACGATATTGACGAAGAATTCATCGAAACAATGGCAGAAAAAGCTGCAGATTCAGGTGGAATCGGAACAATCAAAAAACTTACAAAAGAGGATATTATAGATATTTACAGAAACTCATTGTAATCATGTATAATCCACTAGGTAACAGAGAAAAACCCTTCATCAAAGCTGATGAAGGGTTTTTGTGCACAAAATAATTCCCGGGAATTATTTTTTCTCTTACGCGTTAACTTTTTTTGCTAAACGTGACTTTTGACGAGCAGCTGTATTTTTGTGGATGATACCTTTACGAGCAGCGTTGTCAAGCTTGCTAGCAGCAGCTGTGAAAGCAACTTTCGCATTGTCCATTTCCTCATTAGCAACGAAAGCTTCAACTTTTTTCACTGCAGTACGCATATCAGATTTGATAGAAGCGTTATGAGCGCGACGAGTTTCAGATGTTTTTACACGTTTGATTGCTGATTTAATATTTGGCATGATTTCACCTCCCAAGATGTAGATAAAGAAAAATTATCTACAAAGAACAAAAGTAATTCTATCAAATATACAGTCATTTTGCAACTAATTTTTTAGAGAAGGTCAAAGAAGGATGCAGACGAATGACAGTAAAGTGAAATTTTTTTCAGTAGAATCTAGAGGTTTTATAGAAAATTAGTTGAATCCATTGGAGATGTGCTACCTATTCATGCAAGGTAAATGCATATTTTTCCAAAAAAAGTACAACCTAAAGAAAAAAGTGGAGGGAAGCAGCATGGGAGAAGCTCTTGATTTGGAAAAATACAATGTTCGTACAGATTTGGCAGTAGAAGCACAGGAACTAACAAAAGAGAGAACAAACAGCAGTATAATAGATGGAGTAATTGTTAAAGAGTATGAAATAAATGGGGTGGAAATAACGGATGTGGAAATCACAGAGTTAGGGGAAGCTTCTATAGGGAAGAAACGTGGGAAATACCTAACATTAGAAATTCAAGGAATTCGAAATAAAGATACAGAACTACAGGAAAAAGTGGAGAGTGTATTTGCGAAAGAATTTGCTTCCTTTCTTGAAAGTATCGGTATTCAGAAAGGTGCAAGTTGTTTAATTGTTGGTCTAGGGAACTGGAATGTAACACCAGATGCTTTAGGTCCATCCGTCATTGAAAATCTAGTAGTAACAAAACATTTATTTACACTGCAACCAGAAAATGTAGAAGGATTTCGCAGTGTAAGTGCAATTTCTCCAGGAGTAATGGGAACAACAGGGATAGAGACTAGCGATATTATTTTAGGTGTAATTGATAAAACAAATCCGGACTTTGTGATAGCCATTGACGCACTTGCTGCTCGTTCTATTGAAAGGGTAAATACTACAATTCAGATTACTGATACAGGCATTCATCCTGGATCAGGAATAGGCAATAAAAGGAAAGGATTGGATAAAGAAACATTAGGAATCCCTTGCATTGCCATTGGGGTTCCTACAGTAGTCGACGCAGTATCTATTACCAGTGATACAATTGATTATATTTTGAAGCACTTTGGTAGAGAACTGCGAGAGGGAGACAAACCTTCACGGTCATTATTCCCAGCGGGTATGATATTTGGTGAAAAGAAAAAGTTAACGGATGATGATATGCCTGATGAAAAAAATAGACAAGCATTTTTGGGAATAGTCGGAAACTTGGAAGAGGATGAAAAAAGGAAACTCATTTATGAAGTGTTATCACCTTTAGGTCATAATTTAATGGTAACGCCAAAAGAAGTAGATATGTTTATTGAAGATATGGCTAATATTTTAGCAGGAGGGTTAAATGCTGCCCTTCATCACGAAATTAATCAGGATAATTTAGGTTCCTACACTCACTAGTATAAAAAAATTCTTCTTGTCAACAATGAATGAAAAAGAAGAAAAAGGTGACAAAAGTGAAATTTCTTACTCAAAGTTTTTTTCTCTTATGCTTTGTATTTATAGGGGTGCTTGCTGGTATACAGATAGCTAATAATGATACTGGGCAGAGTAGCTATCAACAAACGAACGCTTCTAAAGGAGAAATCACCGATGAAGAAGCTGTGGTAGAGGCGTTGGAACAGAAAGAAGATACGACTGAAAAAGAAGAGCAACTGAAAGGGATAAAGTCCGCTAACGATTTTTCAGAGCTAGGTGATGGCTTCACAAACCTAGTGGAAAAGACAATGGAAACCGTGATAGAGCCAACACTTTCAAAAATAGAGGAAGTATTGGCAGGGAATAGTTAACACCGAGCTATTTTTGCCATTTCCTAAAAGCTGGTTTAGTGATATAATCATCATATGTGTGAGTTTTTTGCGCTATTTGAGCGTTTATCATATTAGAGGTGATTATAAGAATGAATAAAGAAGAACGTTTAGAAAGACAGTCGAGAATTCGTAATTTCTCGATCATTGCCCATATAGACCATGGAAAATCAACATTAGCTGACCGCATTCTAGAAAAAACAAATGCATTACAGCAACGTGAAATGAAAGCACAGTTGTTGGATTCGATGGATTTAGAACGTGAGCGTGGCATTACCATTAAGCTAAATGCGGTTCAGTTAAAGTATACTGCCAAAGATGGTGAAGAATATATTCTACACTTAATTGACACACCTGGACATGTAGACTTTACGTATGAAGTGTCCCGTAGCTTGGCAGCTTGTGAAGGAGCTATCCTTGTTGTCGATGAGGCGCAAGGGATTGAGGCGCAAACTTTGGCCAATGTATATTTAGCACTTGATAACGACTTGGAAATTTTACCAGTTATTAATAAAATTGACCTTCCGAGTGCAGACCCAGAGCGTGTTCGCCAAGAAGTTGAAGATGTGATCGGACTAGATGCATCTGATGCTGTGCTTGCATCGGCAAAAGCTGGAATTGGTATTGAAGAAATTTTAGAGCAAATCGTTGAAAAAGTTCCAGCACCAGATGGCGACCCAGAAGCGCCATTAAAAGCTCTTATTTTTGACTCCTTATTTGATCCATACCGAGGAGTAGTCGCTTATATTCGAGTAGTAGATGGTACTGTAAAAGTAGGCGATAAAATCCGCATGATGGCAACTGGAAAAGAATTTGAAGTAACAGAAGTAGGGGTTTTCACACCGAAAACAACTCATCTGAAAGAATTAACAGTAGGTGATGTAGGGTTCCTAACAGCATCTATCAAAAATGTTGGAGATACTCGTGTCGGGGATACGATTACATCAGCTAAAAACAAAGCAACTGAGCCGCTTCCAGGTTATCGTAAATTAAACCCAATGGTATTTTGTGGTCTATACCCAATCGACAATACAAAATATAATGATTTACGTGAAGCGTTAGAGAAATTGGAATTAAATGATTCTGCGTTAGAATATGAACCAGAAACATCACAAGCACTTGGATTTGGTTTCCGTTGTGGATTTTTAGGGTTGCTTCATATGGAAATCATTCAGGAACGGATTGAAAGAGAATTTAAAATTGACTTGATCACAACAGCGCCAAGTGTTATTTATAATGTGTACACTACCGCTGGAGAACATATTCGCGTGGATAACCCGTCGAATATGCCAGAAGCTCAAATGATGGACCGTGTCGAAGAACCATATGTAAAAGCAACAATCATGGTTCCTAACGACTACGTGGGGGCTGTTATGGAAATTTGTCAAAATAAACGTGGTACATTTATTGATATGCAATATTTGGATGAAACGCGTGTAACGATTAAATATGAAATTCCATTATCAGAAATTGTTTATGATTTCTTTGATCAACTGAAATCAAGTACAAAAGGATATGCTTCATTTGATTATGAATTAATCGGCTATCGACCATCCAAGCTTGTGAAAATGGATATTCTTTTAAATAGTGAAACAGTAGATGCCTTATCATTTATCGTTCATCGCGACTTTGCTTATGAACGTGGCAAAGTTATCGTTGAAAAATTAAAAGATCTAATCCCACGACAACAATTTGAAGTACCAATTCAAGCTGTTATTGGTCAAAAAGTAGTTGCCCGTTCAAATATTAAAGCAATACGTAAAAATGTCGAGGTTGAAAATGATATTGACTTTTTGAAAAATTATTATTCACAGAATAATAATTTTCCGCCATTCTCTCAGGTTCTAATTGAGACAAGAACGGATTGCAA